>JAGYNX010000031.1 GCA_018399855.1 Spirochaetota bacterium | reverse complement strand
CATAATTCCTCCTTTTTAAAGAACAGCAACCTTACTATTTTATTTCCTGGTAGTTTTCTCATGCTATATTGTATAATAAGTTATTAACCAGCTTACTGGGACACGATACAACAAACAAAGTTAGAGTCAACTAATTTTTTATTATGGCCAAAACTCACGCAACAATACCTATATTCATACCCCACCTGGGTTGCCCCCACAGGTGCGCCTTTTGCAGCCAGATAAGCACCAGCAATACCACGTCAATGCCAACCGATACTGATGTGTCAGAAAAGATCACCAGCTACCTCTCCACCATGCCTGTCAGTGTCATACACAGGGAGGTGGCCTTTTTCGGGGGCAGTTTCACCGGCATTCCAAGCGAAATGCAACGGGACTACCTGCAGGCTGTTGACCCTTTTCTAAAGAAGGGTGAAATTAAAGGTATTCGGCTTTCAACAAGGCCAGACTATATCGACAATGGTAAACTTTCTCTTTTAAGAGAACACGGGGTTACCACGGTTGAACTGGGAGTACAATCATTCAAGAACCATGTACTTGAACAATCACGCAGGGGACATAGCGTATCAGACGTATATGCTGCATGCAGGCAGGTAAAGGATCACGGCTTCCAGCTGGTCATCCAGTTAATGCCGGGACTTCCGGGAGAATCTGTTGAAGACGCCATTCATTCGGCCAAAGAAGCCGTGAAGCAAGACCCTGACGGGATACGGATATATCCTGCCATTGTGCTTTCAGGCACAGAGCTTGAGAGACGATACCGTGATGGCACATATACACCGATGACACTGGAAGAGGCCATCGCACGATGCGTACCCATGTACGAAATGTTTACGACAAATAATATACCGGTGATCAGGCTGGGATTACACCCCTTTGACAATGCGCATCAGGATGCCATCATCGCCGGCCCCTATCACACGGCATTCGGATTCATGGTAAAATCAAGATACCGCTACAGGCAACTTGCGAATGATATCTTCAATTACTGTAAAAGTGATATTAATATATCCGAAGGTCTTCATATACATATTCCCGAGGTACACGCCGAAGAATACATCGGGCACCGACGGGAGAATATATTAATGTTACAACGGAATTATCCACAGTATAAAATAACCTATTCTATTACAAGCGTTGACAGCCCCCTATTCGAGGGGCTATAATTAGTGGATTAACAAAATTCCGGAGGAATAAATGAACTACAACCTGAAAGTACTTTTTATCGATGCCTCTACCGGCTTTTACAAGTTCAAACGATATCCAGTAGGTGATTTCTTCGGACCCATCGACCTGGGGCTTCACCTGACAGGCAAATACAATACATTAAATATCGGTAAGGGTATCCTGGCAGGATCAATTTTCCCGGGATCTAACCGTTTGTTTGTCACCGGGTTCTCTCCATGCTGGAGAGGATTTTACATCTCCTCTATGGGTGGTGCAGGACTGGTTTTTGACAACCTTGGAATTGACCTGGTTTCCATTATGGGCAAGGCCCCTGCCCCCTCCATGATGTACCTGAACAGAAATCATGGTGAGGAGATTGAGGTACAGATTGATCCATTCAACCTTGAAAATGTGTGGGAAGAAGGACGGGGCGGCGTGTATAACCTGATGGATTTTTCACTTTCCCATTATGGCCAGAGGTATGAGAATGACCCGCGGGTACTTGCCACCGGCCCCGCTGCCATGGTAACCGATTTCGGTGCTATCGGCTCGGCCCCCGTCAAGAAGGGAGCTGTCTCTTTCGTGGACACCTGGGCAGGACGTGGAGGTTTCGGCTCGAGGCTTTTGCAGGAACATGGCATAGCTTCCATCATTTACGGCGGCACCTTCATAGATGAAGACTTCAGGGAAAGAAACGTGGCAGATGAGTGGTTCAAGAACAAGTATAACAAGAAACTCGCGGCTAAAGATTTTGAAGCAACCACGAAGTACCGCTTCGACCCAAATTTTGACACGGGTGGCACTTTCGGTGTGAACTACGCTTCCGTTGGGGGAAGATTACTGGCATTTAATTACAACAGCATCTACATGACCGAAGAAGAACGCGTTACTATTCATGAAAATTTCATCAAGAATCACTACCTCAAGCAGTTCAACGAAGAAATAATGAGTGACAAGAAAAACATGAAAAATTGCGGTGAACCGTGCGTGGCCGTATGCAAAAAAATGTTTGAAGGACACAAAAAAGACTACGAACCCTATCAAGCCATGGGCCCTCTGTGCGGCATTTTTGACCAGCGAGCGGCTGAAAAATTAAACCATCATGCCGACATGAACGGATTTGACGCTATTTCAGTTGGAGGTGTACTCTCGTGGATGATGGAGCTTCTGGACAAAAACCTTGTAACAAAAGAAGAACTCGGCGTCAGCACGGTGCCAGTTTTTTCACCGGATAATTTTGACGTAGTAACAGATTCCATGCACAACGCTGAACTGGGTGTGGAACTACTTGATTCGATATTGAAACAACGGGGCATTATTGACCTCAAAGAAGGAGCACGTAAATTTGCCCGTCGACTTTCCAGGCAAAAGGGGAAATCAATTATTGATTCCTTCGTGTTTATTTCAAACGGCCGCAAAGGCTGGATGGTACCGAACCAGTACTGGACACCCGGTGTACTTTCTCCCATGGCCATTATGGGCAAATATTACATGTACTATGGAAATGATTTCGTTCCTCCAAGAACCCTTGGAAGAATGAACGCCCAGCGCATGATACAGGAACTGACAATGGACAACATGGGATTCTGCCGATTTCACCGAAACTGGGCCGAAGAGATGTTGCCCGAAATTGTTGAATCGCTGTTTGGCATGGGTGAACAGCTTGAAAAGTCCACCCCAATGACTGCCAGTCGCATCAACAGCCGCAATGCATCGATCTTCTGGGAATCACAGCGCAACATTGACTTCATTCATTCTTTTATAAGACGCCAGAAAGAAGTTGAGGGCACACGTCATGAAGAGCTTGACAACTGGCTCAACTTATTTGATGAAGATCAACATGAAGCAGCATACAGCTACTGGTTTGAGATCAGCAAGGGCATTCATGAATCATTGCAGGAATTCAAGTAATACTGGAGAGACCAATGCAAAAGAATGACTTCCTGGCACGAATATCATACCAGAACTTCAACATACGAATATTTGCCGCGCAAACATTAAAACTGACCAGCGAAATTTCAGGCATTCATAATACAACACCCAACGCTACGGTTGCAATTGGCAGGCTGTTAAATGCAGCGATACTACTGGCTGGTTCATCTTTGAAATACCAGTCAAGTCAGTCTATCTCTGTTAAAATCTCAGGAACAGGGCACATTAAAGAACTCACCGCCCAGGTTGACGGCATGGGGAATGTCAGGGGATACGTGGCCAACCCTGTGGCGGATATTGATGCCAGGGCTGAAAAAATCGACATACCCGGTATCATCGGTAATGGTTTTTTAACCGTAGACAAAGACCTCGGCCTGAAAGAACCATATAAAACTGTTATTCCATTATATCACAGCGATATAGCCATGGACGTCACCCGATATCTTGCCGAATCAGAGCAAATACCTTCAGCATTAATGATAGCCCTGAACCTTGGAAAAGAAGGAGAGATCATCTCATCGGGTGGAATACTGATACAAACATTTCCCGGCACTCCTGAGAGGGTGATTGCCGAAATTGAAGAAAGAATGACCGGGTCTTCCTTTTCACTGGATGAAACCCTTCGTCAGGGGAAAGATATTTACGCGGGGGTTTCAGAAATTCTTGGAAACAGGCCCATGGAGATATTAAGCGAAACTCCCCTTTCTGCCAACTGCAGGTGCAGCAGGGAAATGCTAAAAAATGCCCTTAAAACGATAGACAGGAATGAAATACAAAAAATGATAGAAGAGGACGGGGGTGCAGAGATGCACTGCTCTTTCTGTAATACACGCTATGTATTTACTGAAGCTGAACTTCGTTCTATTATCCAGCAGAACAATATTCATTGAGTCAAAGAATATACCGTGAGAGATCCTTATCCTTCACCGCATCTTCAAGCTTCCCTCTCACGAACCCGGCATCCACATTAATGTTATTTTTACCCACGGGGATATCTGGTGCATCAAAAAGGATATCCTCGAGCATCTTTTCCATAATGGTATGAAGACGGCGTGCACCAATGTTCTCATGTTCCTCGTTTATCTGCCGGGCAATACGTGCTATCTCCTCTATGGCGTCATCCTTGAAGTCGAGTTCAACACCATCTGTACGCAGCATTTCCCGGTACTGTCGGGTCAGTGAATTTTTGGGTACAGTTAATATTTTTTTAAAATCATCTTCGCTCAATGAATCAAGTTCAACACGAATGGGGAAACGTCCCTGTAACTCGGGGATGAGGTCTGATGGTTTGGCAACATTAAACGCGCCAGCGGCAATAAAAAGTACATGATTTGTCTGAACAGGGCCAAATTTCGTAGACACCGTGGTGCCTTCCACAATTGGCAACAGATCACGCTGTACTCCCTGCCTGGAAACATCAGGTCCCGCACCTGAATCCTGTCCGGCAATTTTATCGATTTCGTCTACAAACACGATTCCCATTTCTTCAACCCGGCGAAGGGCATCCCGTGTAACTTTTTCCATGTCAATCAGCTTTTCTTTTTCTTCTGTCACGAAAATACGCCTTGCTTCTTTTACGGTTATCTTTTGCTTTTTGGATTTCTTTGGCATTATATCGCCCAGCATGGCCTGAAGTTGAATATCAATGTCCTCAAGTCCTGAACCGCCGAACACTGACATAACCGGCATAGTTACCTGCGATTCTGACTCGTACTCAATTTCAAGTTCGTCAAGCCTGCCTTCTGCAATATCTTTCCTGTACTGATCCCTCATGTCTTCCTTGATGGTTTCTTCTTCATGATCAACTGGCACATCATCCACCTGGAAACCAGTTGACCGGTCATTGCTGTCATGAAACATCATCGCCGGCATAAGCAGGTTAACAATTCTTTCTTCAGCGTTCTTTTTCGCACGGTCCCCGTAAAATTCACCGTATTCATTTTTTACCATATTGACTGAGATGGAAGTAAGATCACGTATCATTGATTCCACATCGCGTCCCACGTAACCCACTTCTGTGTACTTGGTAATCTCAACCTTGATAAATGGGGCATTAACAAGCCTTGACAACCTGCGGGCAATCTCAGTTTTACCAACACCGGTGGGTCCTATCATTATAATGTTCTTGGGAGCAATCTCCTCCTGCATCTCCTCGTCCAGCTTTTTTCTTCGTGTCCTGTTACGAAGGGCAATAGCAACACTTTTTTTCGCGTCATTCTGTCCGATTATATATTTATCCAGCTCCATGACTATTTCCCGGGGGGTCATGGACTCAACCATCAGCTGTTGATCCTTTACAGTATTCATGCAGTTATATTTCCTCGACAACTATATTTGAATTGGAATATATGCATATCTCGGCAGCAATTTCAAGGGAATTTCTCACAATGGCTCCCGCATCCATGTCAGTATTGCGAAAAAGTGAACGCGCGGCCGCCAGGGCATAACTTCCACCAGAACCAACAGCAAGGATGCCATCATCAGGCTCAATAACTTCACCATTTCCACTTATAAGATACAGGCTTTCTGAATTACCGGCTATCAAAACAGCCTCCAGCCTGCGCAGCATCTTATCTGTACGCCAGTCACGGGCAAGCTCCACCACCGCCCGGGGAAGATTGCCGGAGTATGTTTCAAGTTTTCCCTCAAACCGCTCGAAAAGGGTAAGTGCATCCGCGACAGATCCCGCGAAACCACTCAACACCTTTTGATTGTACAACGAACGTATTTTAACGGCCCTGGATTTAATAATGGTATCACCCAGTGTCACCTGGCCGTCACATCCCATGGCCAGGGTGCCTTCTTTTCTCACTGCAAGAACTGTTGTACCTTTAAATTCATTCATTCTTCACCTGTACCTTTTTCTGAACCGGAATGTGGATGAAAGCGGTCATATACATCTCTCAACCTGTTCTTTGTTGTATGGGTGTAAATTTGTGTGGTAGAAAGGCTTTTATGGCCAAGCATCTCCTGAACCGCGCGCAAATCGGCACCCTGGTTCATCATCTCGGTGGCAAAACTGTGCCGCAGCATATGCGGAGTCACTTTAGCAGGAAAACCTGCCTGCATGGCCCGTTTCTCTATCACGTAAAAAATTCCCCTCTGCGTTATTGCTCCCCCGCGATCATTTACGAAAAGCGGTTCAGTTATAGAATGGAACTTTTTTTTCCTCTGCTTAAGGTACTCACCTAACGCCTCAACCGAAGTGGGGGTAAGAAAAACAAATCTTTCAATACTTCCCTTTCCCCTTACCCGCAATGCTGATTTTTTTAAATCACAATCCAGGTATTTTGCCCAAACCAGTTCAGAGACCCGGGCACCGGACGAATAAAACACCTCAAGTAATGCCCTGTCCCTGTAATCAATGAATTTCTCGAGGGGAAAATCAAGAAGGGCGTTTACCTGTTTCTCTGTAAGGAAATGGGGTAATTTGCGTTCACCCTTTGGAAATACTATGGAAGATGCCGGATTGTGGGATACCATATCCCTGTTATACAAAAACTTAAAAAAGGATTTCAACGTGGCTATAGTACGACGTATAGAAGACTTCTTGAGCCCTCTATCATAACGAAACTCAACAAAGGCACGGATGGTATCTTTTGTAATAGAATTAACTCGAACGTCATGTCCGTCCAAATCTACCTCTATGCCGTACAGATCCGAAGCAGCCTCGGCAGAAAGCATAAATTCCAGAAATTCCATTAAATCATGATTATACGCATCTATTGTATTCACCGACATGTTCCTTTCTACCGAAAGGTAATCCATGAACAGGTCAATTTCAACAATCACTCTTCTCCCATCTCCTGCGGATTAGTATCATTTTTTTCCGACTCGTCAAGAAGCTCAAGCTTATAATCACATGATTCGTTCAAACAAACAAGCATTTCTCCCCGTTTGCCCAGTTTTTTAATAAACAGCAATTTCCCGCATTTGGGACATGGTTTATCTGAAGGAGTATCACGGCTTATAAACTCGCACTCGGGATAGTTGGAACAGGCATAAAAGGGTCGCCCCTTTTTTGATGACCGTTTCACCACGTCCCCATCGCAATCTTCACGGGGACACTTTCCCAGGGGAAGAGATTTGGAATTTCTGCATTCGGGGAATCCTGAACATGCCAGGAAAAAACCAAACCGGCCAAGTTTCTTCACCATTGGTTTACCGCATTTTTCACAGACCAGATCTGTTTCCTCATCGAGAATCCCTTTCATCTCTTCCATTTCGTGCTCAGCGTGATCAACAGTGGCTTTAAAAGGGCTGTAGAACTCCTGCAGCATGGTTTTCATGTCACTCTTTGCCTCTTCAACCTGGTCAAGTTTTTCTTCCATGGAAGCAGTAAAGTCTATGGAAACCAGGTCATTGAAATAATCCACGATGAGCGAATTCACCAGTTTCCCCAGCACCGTGGGCACCAACTGCCTTCCATGGCGAACCACGTAATATCGCTTTATCAGCGTATTAATTGTGGGAGCATACGTTGAAGGCCGGCCAATACCTGACTCTTCAAGGAATTTAACCAGTGAAGCATCATTATATCTCGGAGGAGGCGTGGTAAAATGCTGTTCGGGATTGAAATTCTCAGGTCTCAGCACATCTCCTTCTGATAGCTCCGGCAATATCTGTCTCTTTGATTTATCATCTTTATCAAGGGCGGTAAACCCCTTAAACAGCACCGTGCTGCCCGATGCCCGAAATTCAACACTATTACATTCCAGTATGGCAGTCACGATCTCAGACCTCTCCGGGGTCATTTGTGATGCCACGAACCGTTTCCATATCAGCTGGTACAGCCTGAACTGATCCCTGGTGAGATCAGCCTTAATGGATTCCGGTGTTCTCATAACCCCTGTTGGACGTATGGCCTCGTGGGCATCCTGAGCCCCTTTCTTGTTTGTATAAAAGTTAGGTTTTTCAGGCAGGTATTCACCGGAAAAATTTGACCCGATGTATTCCCGGGCCATAGCAAGGGCACCTGGTGAGACCCTGGTAGAATCTGTTCTCATGTAGGTAATAAGCCCTACAGGGCCCTCACCGGTAATGTTTACCCCTTCGTACAACTGCTGGGCAACCATCATGGTTTTGCCAGAGGTAAATCCCAGCCTGTTTGCCGCGTCCTGCTGAAGCTTACTGGTGATATAGGGAGCAGGTGCTTTTCTTTTTCTTTCCTTTTTCTGCAGACTGTTGATTATAAAATCACGGTCTTTCACCCTGTCTATGACAGTATCCACTTCATCCTGAGAGCGAAGTGTTTTCTTCTCACCATCGACGGTCAGAAATGAGGCGGTAAATTCTTTTTTCTTTACTTTGAATAATGCGTCAAGTGACCAGTATTCTTCGGGGATAAATTCATCGATTTCTTTCTCACGTTCGCATATAACCCGTAATGCCACCGATTGAACACGCCCCGCGGAAAGTCCCTTTTTAACTTTCTTCCAGAGTATGGGACTGATGTTGTATCCTACTATCCTGTCCAGGATACGGCGGGCCTGCTGGGCGTTTACCAGGTCTTCATCAATTTTCCGGGGATTGTTTACGGCGTCTTTAATCGCATCATGGGTGATTTCGTTAAATACTATACGCTGAATATCATCATTCTTCTGTTTCAGGGCATTATTCAAATGCCACGCGATGGCTTCACCTTCTCGGTCGGGGTCAGTAGCCAGAAGAACCCGTCCCGCGCTGCCGGCTTTTCTTTTCAGCGCGTTTAATACCTTGGCCTTTCCACGTATAGTTATATACTCGGGGGTAAAACCGTTATCGACATCTACTGCAAGTCGTGACTTGGGCAGGTCTATTAAATGACCCATAGAAGAAGTTATCTCGTAATCATTTCCAAGATACTTAGTGATAGTCTTTGCCTTTGTTGGTGACTCAACGATTACAAGTGTCTTATCATTTTTTGGCATTATACATTATTCCTTTAGATTTGATATGCCCCCCTGCCCGGGCATTGATACGACACAATGTAATTTAATCATATTTGTCAAATAATTCTTTAACCTTTATTCCCGGCTGCCACCTGCCCGCTATAAATATCAGGCATGTTATACCAAGAGTGATCAAAATAAATATCAGCACCCTTTCAGATGAATAATACACATGGCCGTCATACTTTCTTGAAAATGCCAGTATACCTATGACATCATTGGACGCGCTGCTATTATGACAAAAAACACAACGATCCTGTTTCTTAAAAGGTATTATACCGTGATAACTTCCCCCTTCAATGAAAAAAGAAGGCCGGGGATGGGCGGAGTGTAATATTCCCAGTACTTTTTCATCGGGAACATCCTTTTTTACACCCGGAACAGGCACCAGCAGTCCATCAGAATCGTAAACACGAACTCGAATATTGTGATGTGTTCCCATATCATCAAGAAATATCCACCCGTATGCTGCCCTGCTCATGGTTTTTATACTGAGAAAACTGTCAGCAATAACCCCCATCTGGCGTTCAAGTTCTACGAAATACCCTGACTTGTAAACAGGATAGACATCCCTCGCATAAGGTGGTACAGAAAATATCTGAACAAAACTGACACCCCATAACATAATCAAAATTACGAGTATAAAACGTTTAAGGTACATTGATCACAGGCCTCCGGGATATTATTATATATGCTGACATGATTATACTATACCAATCATGTTACCTTCACGCCGAATGATACTTGTCAGCTCCAGCATCACAAGTGCCTCGTTAACTTCGGCACTTGATAACTGGAGTTGACGAACAATTTCATCAATTTCCATGTCTCCCTTCCGCAGAATATCTACCATCTGCCCGGGAATTCCATCAATGACTCTGGGGGTTGAAACACTGGTGTTCTTATCTTTAACATGTTTCTCTATTTTTCTGTCTGTATGATTCTGTGCCCGTATCCAGAAGCCCGGTAACCCATCAATAATATCCGAAGTGTCAAAAACAGGTGTTGCCCCTGCCTGGATCAACCGTATACACCCTTCATATTCTTCATCAAAGGCCATTCCCGGACACACGAATACTTCCCTGTTCTGCTCACACGCATACCTGGCAGTAATAAGTGCACCGCTTTTTTGCGCGGCCTTTACGATAACGGTTCCCATTGACATGCCGCTTATTATTCGATTTCTACGGGCAAATGTCCAATTGACTGCGTTTATCCCGGGTGGATATTCGGACAAAAGAAGTGAATGGTCCGATTCAGATATTCGGTTATAAAGGTCTCTATTTGAATACGGATACCGTTTGTCAATTCCATGGGCAAGAACGCCGATCGTGGCACCACCACTATCCAGGGCCCCGCAATGAGCCTGCCGGTCTATACCAACAGCCATACCACTTACCACGGTAAAACCGGATTCGGCAAGTTCAGAAGCAATTTTCACTGCAACTGAAGAAGACCTGGTATCTGATTTCCTTGTACCTACCATGGCAATGGTGTTACTATTCAGTGTGGATACATCAGTGCCCCTATAATACAGCACAAGTGGCGGCCTGGATATTTCCCTCAGAAACGATGGATACTGCTCGTCCCAGAAGGTTACAATACCGAAACCACCACGTTGACAGGCTTTCATAATAGATGAGGACACCTGTAATGGTGAGCCGCTGTACACCTGGGCGATATGTCCCTGACATTGCCGTGATTCAGTCGAAAGGAAATCATTGTACACAACAGATGGTGGATATTCCTTACAATTCTCCCAGATTTTATTTTGAGATGGTGCACTTACCAGCGACAGGGCCACGGCGAATTCAAGCATATTGTTCTGCATCAACCGCCCCCTGAGATTTCACGCATTATCCGCTGAATATTATTTCTGCAATTCTCACGGTACTCCCTGATCTGCGATGAGTCGGGCAGCTTTTGCAAATCAGCATACAACCGTTCGTATATGGAGAGAGCCTTTTGTGGCTGCTTATTCTCGTAATGAAGTCTTGCCAGGGCGAACCTGGCACTGTAATAAGATGGGTTAGCCACCACAAGCTCTTTAAGAATACGCGTTGCTTTTTCTTTTTGCCCTCTTGAGTAATAAAGAAAAATACTGTAGCTGTAACGAGCTTCAGTATATTCAGGCTGAAGTGATAATGTCTTCCGGTAATGATATTCTGCCCTGTCCATGTCTTTATCACTATCCAGTTCAACTCCCCTGTTGGCATAGGCAAGGGCCAGTTGATAATGAACACGGGCAGAATCCCGCCCGTAACCAATAGCTTTTTTCAACGAGTCAATAGCCGGGTCCCATGAGCGCCTGTCATTATATTTCTCTCCAAGTTCCTGGTAAATGCCCCCCAGCTGATCAGCATGCTCCATCTTTTCTGATACTTTTTTTTCATATTTGCCGGCTTCATGTTTTAAACGTGATATCTCATCTTTTCCAACTGTCTTCACCGATTTTAATGTGAAGAGCTCTTCCAGGAATCCATCCTTACATCCGCTTAAAAAAAGGACAGCCAGTATTGATGGTAATAGTAACTTTTTCATTGATTCATTCCACTTTTAATATTATGAGACTCCTATTATATTATACGTGAGAAATGCCCCTGTTGTTAAATTTTTTTAAAAAAAACTTGATGAATTATGCGTTATTATACTCTCTAAAAACAATCGGCAATAATAATTTAATCAAGGAGGTAATAATGCTGCCAGGACCCATGCGCGCGAAAGATTTCACCTGCCTGTATTGCGGCTCAAAACTTGAACTTACGATAAAGGATGTTCACATTGGAGAAAACAGGGGATCATGCCCAATGTGCAGTGAAGATTTCTGTCTCAAGATAGACAAAGAGGACATGGAGCAACTTTTGGAAGCTGAAGAGATAAGACCAGCCTGACACTGACTATTCACCACCGCTACCATGGAAGCGGTTCCTCATTCTCTTCATAACATCATTGGGATCAATAACCATGACCCTGGTATCAGCAAGCACATCAAGAAAACCTATTTCATTGGGAAAGCGGGGAACAATATGCTGATGGATATGACTGATACTGGCCCCGCTCCATTGGCCAAGATTGTATCCCACGTTAAAGCCTGATGGTTTAAATTCTTCATTCAGGTACTGTAGTGTTTTAACCGTTAACCCGTGCATATGCAATGCTTCTTCTTCTGTCATATCCTCCAGGTTCATAATATGACGTTGGGGAAAAATCATGAGATGACCGGGATTAAAAGGATAGAGGTTGACAGTAACAATGAAAAGTTCTGTTCGGTACACTTCCAGAACCTCAACAGCATCATCATGATCCCTGATGGCA
The DNA here is from genome assembly GCA_018399855.1 of Spirochaetota bacterium. Classification (GTDB taxonomy): domain Bacteria; phylum Spirochaetota; class UBA4802; order UBA4802; family UB4802; genus M55B154. The sequence continues at coordinate 445 of JAGYNX010000031.1, read as the reverse complement.
CAGAGTATACAATCTACATGGTTTTTTTTACTGCCCACATACTTAATTTTTTCGGTATTGAAAAGATGATGTCGCATACATTTCCGGTTTAATGCTATTGTTGTTTAACATTTCTTCTTTTCCTGGTTACATGCAGAACATAGACCGCAAAAGAAATTATAATAAAAACACTAATAAACGCCGTCAGCAGGTAAATCAGGTCCAACCGTCGCACAACGGTTATTTTCGATTTGAGATCGTTTTCCAGGTATTCAATTTCAAGTTCCACGAACTTCCTGGTGTATTCGATTTCCTGTTTGGAAAACACATGCACCAGCTGATGGAAATAGCTTTTCAATTCCCTGTATCGCTTTTCTGTTTCCCCTTTTTCAATATGTCTTTTATCAAGATATTCAAATGACTCCTCAATATCCTCGATATTTTTTTCAATATCTGTTTCCAGTTC
>JAGYNX010000309.1 GCA_018399855.1 Spirochaetota bacterium | reverse complement strand
GCCGTCACAGGGGGGGTGGTGCTCTCACTTGAGAAGCTGAACCGTATTATCGAGATAGACGTGGAGAACATGATCGCGGTAGTTGAGCCGGGGGTGATCACCGGTGACCTGCAGCGGGCCGCCCTTGAACACGGCCTCATGTATCCCCCCGACCCCGCAAGCCTTGACTCATGCTCGCTGGGGGGCAACATCGCCGAGTGTGCCGGCGGCCCCCGGGCAGTAAAGTACGGCACCACGAAGGACTACGTCACCGGCCTTGAGTTCGTGCTTGCCGACGGTTCTGTTATCACTCACGGGGGCAAGTTCATCAAGAACGCCACCGGCTACAATCTCACCGGCATATTGCTTGGTTCGGAGGGCACGCTTGCGGTTGTCACCAGGCTATACCTGAAGCTTGTCCCCGTCCCCCCTCATTCTCTTGATCTTCTAATACCTTTTAAAACACTTGAAGAGGCGGTGGACGGGGTGCACGCCATGCTCATACACAGGGTGTCACCTGCCGCACTTGAATTCATGGAAGAGGACGCCCTCACCATGGTAGCCGAATACCTGGGGGATGCCATGCCCCACCCAGAGGCGGGTGCCCACCTGCTGGTGCAGCTTGACGGAAGCAGCGAGGAGGCCATCGGCAGCATGCTTGAAAAGATACAATCCATTCTTCCCGTCAATCCCGAGTCTATCATGGTGGCAGAGTCCCCGCAGCAGAAAGAACGGCTGTGGACGGCACGGCGGTCCATACGTGAAGCCATTCACGCCAAAAGCCCGGTATTTCTGGCCGAAGACTCGGTGGTACCAAGGTCGAAGATCCCGGTGTTTCTCAAGGAGGTGAAGCAAAGCCTGAACCAGCTTGGCCTCAGGTCGGTAATTTTCGGCCACGCGGGAGACGGCAACGTCCACATCGATGTGCTGCGTGAAGACATGGAACATGACAAATGGCAGGAACTGCAGCCCCGGCTGAAGGACATTATATACGGGGCAGCCTTCCGGCACGGGGGCACCATCACCGGTGAACACGGCACCGGCTACACCCGGAAACAGTACCTGCAGAAATTCGCCTCACCCGGCGAGATAGAACTGCTCAAGCGCATCAAGCGGGCATTCGATCCCAACGGCATCATCAATCCCGGCAAGGTGATAGACCTGTAACCTGATCTTTAAAAAGTTATCATTGACTTTTTATTGAAATATACTATTCTTTAATTACACACTCACCCCGGTTAAGGATACGCGTATACGGTTATGGACAGGTCTACTATACTCCTTGTTGAGGATGAATTGATCAGCGCGAAGGATATTCAATCCTCACTGGAAGAATCCGGTTACCATGTACCACACGTGGCGAAATCCGGAGAGGATGCCCTGAAGCTGGTTTCCCAGGCCCCGCCCGATCTCATCATCATGGATATCATGCTTGCAGGCAAACTCAACGGTATCGAAACCGCCAGGCGCATTCACGAACAATTTGATATACCTGTAATTTTTCTCACCGCCTACACGGATGATGCCACCTTCAAAGACGCGGTAAAAACACATCCCTACGCCTACGTACTCAAGCCGGTTGACCATACTGAACTTCTCATGTCCGTTGAAACCGCCCTGCAGCGTGACACCCTTGAGAGGAAACTCCACGCAAGTGAAAAACAGCTTGAGCGGGTACTCGAAGCCTCTGAACACGGCTTCTGGGACTGGAACCTGGAAACCAATGACGGGTATTACAGCCCCCGCTACTACACCATGCTTGGATATGAACCGAATGAATTTCCCATGAATTTCGATGCCTTCACCGCATTGCTTCACCCCGATGACAGGGAGCAGGTAATGAAAGAAGTAGACAGGTGTTTTAAAAATATCAAGCCCTATGACTATGTGTTCAGGATGAAAGATAAATCCGGGAACTTTCGGTGGATACAAAGCAAGGGAAAGTATTTCGATTGTGACGAGAATGGCAGGCCACGCAGAATGATCGGTATACACATTGATATCACCGACCGGAAAAATATCGAAGAGGCCCTCAGGGAAAGTGAAGAACGATGGAAATTTGCCCTGGAAGGAAGCCAGGACGGGGTATGGGACTGGAATACTGATACGGGTACCGTTTTTTTCTCAGGAATGTGGAAAAAAATGCTGGGATACAGCGATACCGATATTTCGGGCACCATAGATGAATGGAAACTGTTGATTCATCCCGACGACAGGGACGAAGCACACCACGCGCTACAGCAACACCTGGATGGAACCCGCTCTTATTATTATTCAGAACACAGGATGTTATGCAAAGACGGTTCCTACCGCTGGATACTTGACCGCGGTAAGGTGATATCCAGGGCTGAAGACGGGACCCCGCAAAGGATCATCGGTACACAATCTGACATCTCTGAAAGAAAAAAACTGGAAGAGCAGCTGTTTCAGGCACAGAAAATGGACTCACTGGGCAGGCTTGCCGGGGGAGTAGCCCATGACCTGAACAATCTGCTTACGCCGATACTTGGCTATGCAGATCTGCTGCAAAACAAGGCTGACAGGAATCTTTCTATTAACAATGACCTTCACCAGATACAGGAAGCGGCATTAAGGGCACGTGAACTTACACAGCAGCTTCTGGCATTCGGCAGAAAACAGATACTTGAAATAAAGACCTTTGATCTTTCAGAAATTGTCAGGGGCTATGATAAGATACTACGAAGAACTATACGTGAAAACATACAGGTAGAACTCGACATACACCAGCATCCCGTACCGGTTCGCTCTGACATGGCCAAGATTGGACAGATAATCGTGAACCTTGCCATCAATGCCCAGGATGCCATGCCTGACGGGGGAACATTGAAG
>JAGYNX010000308.1 GCA_018399855.1 Spirochaetota bacterium | reverse complement strand
CGACCTTACAATAAATCTTGATGAAGCCGCAACAGGTAAAGAGGTCCAGATCGAGATTCCAAGACAGGAAGTGTGTCATAGCTGTAACGGGTCTGGTGCGGCAGCAGGCACCAAGCCATCTGTTTGTCCGGTATGTAATGGTCAGGGACAGATACGTCAGACCCAGGGATTCTTCTCAATCACGCAGACATGCTACAAGTGTCGTGGAGAAGGAAAGATTATCACCTCTCCCTGTAAAACATGCAGGGGAACCGGTCTCGAGGTTAAACAGAGAACCATCACAGTCAAGGTTCCCGCAGGTGTTGAGTCAGGTTCAAGGCTGAAGATTACCGGTGAAGGGGAACAGGGACCGAATGCTGGACCGCGTGGCGACCTTTATGTCATGATCCACATTAAAAAGCATAAAATATTTGAACGTCATGGAAATGATCTCATTTGCATGGTTGATGTTCCTTTTACCATGGTATGTCTTGGTGGAGAGATCGAAGTACCTACGATTCTTGGAAAAAAGGCGAAAATGAAGATTCCCGCTGGAACTGAAAACGGTCAAATATTCCGATTAAAAGGAAATGGTATGCCCTATCTTGGCTCCTATGGTAAAGGAGACCAGCTGGTAAAGATCAATATAAAAGTACCTAAAAAATTGAGTCCCCGGCAAAAAGAATTACTGAAGGAATTTTCCAAGATTGAAGGTGATGAAACCAGTACTTCAACCCGTCAGTTTTACTAAGATGTAACTGGAAAGAGCAAAAAAAAGATCATCACCGTTTTTGACGGGATGATCTTTTTTTTTATGATACAATCATTTGATTCACCCGCCTGATGTATCAAGTGCCTGTTCAATCTCGTTTAATATACTGGGATCATCGATAGTTGAGGGCACACGGTAATCCTTTTTGTCAGCGATATCTCTCATTGTTCCACGCAATATTTTTCCCGAACGGGTTTTAGGAAGACGTTTCACAATAAGTGCTTTCTTGAAACTTGCAACAGCGCCAATGCTGTCACGAACCATTCCAATAAGCTCATTTTCAATCTCAGAGGCTTCCTTCGTGCTTCCCTGTTTAAGGACAACAAAACCTACCGGCATCTGACCCTTAAAATCATCAGCTGCACCAATAACAGCGCACTCTGCAACATCAGGATGTTGTGAGATAACTTCTTCCATGGAACCTGTTGAAAGTCGGTGGCCGGCAACATTGATAACGTCATCAATTCGTCCCATTATATAAAGATAGCCATCTTCATCATAAAAGCCCCCATCACCGGTGAAATAATAGCCATCATACATATCAAGATATGATTCTTTATACCGTTCATCATTTTTCCAGAGAGTAGGCAGTGTTCCCGGTGGAAGTGGAAGTTTTATAACAACTATACCTTCATTACCGTTGGGCAATACATTACCATCAGGGTCTATAATTTCAACGTTATACCCGGGTACCGGCTTGGTGGGGGATCCCGCTTTAATGGGAAGGGGTTCAATTCCCATGCAGTTTGCCGCAACTGGCCAGCCTGTTTCGGTTTGCCACCAGTGGTCGATAACAGGAACCTTCAGGAGATCAGATGCCCAGTGATAGGTATCCGGATCAAGCCTTTCACCGGCAAGAAAAAGATATTTAAAGTTTTCAATATTGTATTTCTTCAGGTATTCTCCTGATGGGTCCTCTTTCTTTATTGCCCTGAATGCAGTTGGAGCAGTGAAAAGAACCTTCACGTTGTGTTCTGAAATAATCCGCCAGAATACACCCGGATCAGGTGTGCCAACCGGTTTTCCCTCGAAAAGGATTGTGGTGCAGCCATGAAGCAGTGGTGCGTATACTATGTAAGAATGGCCGACAACCCATCCAACGTCTGAAGCGGCCCAGAACACGTCTCCTGGGTTAACACCGTAAATGTACTGCATGCTCCATTTAAGGGCAACCGCGTGGCCTCCGTTATCTCGAACTACACCCTTTGGCATTCCCGTTGTTCCCGAGGTATATAGAATGTACAGAGGATCTGTAGCATCAACATGTACGCATTCTGAGGGTTGGGCGTTGTTCACCGCGTCGTTCCAGTCCAGGTCCCGCCCTTCATTAAGTGTTGCGGTGGCCTGTTCACGCTGAAATATTATAATTTTTTCTGGTTTGTGAGTCGCGATATTAAATGCGCGATCAAGCAAAGGCTTGTACTCGATTACTTTTTTCCCTTCGATGCCACAGGATGCGGAAATCATCAGTTTTGGTTTCGCGTCATCAATTCGTATGGCAAGCTCGTTTGATGCAAATCCACCGAATACTACCGAATGAACTGCACCAAGACGGGCACATGCCAGCATGGCAATGGCCGCTTCGGGGATCATAGGCATGTAAATAATTACCGTGTCTCCCTTTGTTACACCATTATTTTTAAGTGCACCGGCAAAGAGAGCGACGTTGTCCCGCAATTCCGCGTAGGTGTACTTTTTCTGAGTACCGGTAACAGGGCTGTCATATATAAGTGCTGTTTGATCTGCCCTGCCGTTCTCAACATGATAATCCAGCGCGTTATAGCAGGTGTTCATCTTCCCGCCCGTAAACCATTTGTAAAATGGTTTCGAACTGTCATCCAATACACTGTCATATGGCTTAAACCATTGAATCTGACTGGCTGCTTCATCCCAGAACTTATCGGGATTATTGATTGATGCCTCATAGGTTTTCTGGTATTCTCCAGACATAAGACCCTCCTGAACTTTGAGTAAAATATTTTATTTTTTTATAGGATTGGTTACAACATAAACATTATACTTTAGAAATATCACCACAGAGACGCAGAGGTACAGAGAATGTCAAAGAATAATAAAAATACTTCTTTCTCTGTATCTCTGTGCCTCTGTGG
>JAGYNX010000307.1 GCA_018399855.1 Spirochaetota bacterium | reverse complement strand
CTTGTTCGGGGTTCCATCAAGATCTATCAGTAACTGGTCTATTTCAATCTGTTTCATCGCGTCCATTTCAAGGAGGCTTCCAGCGATAATTTCATTTACATTCTGAACAGCTGTCAAAACGCCTTTACCATTATAACGTTTGCTGTCTCCGTCTCGAAGCTCAACTGCCTCATGTTCACCGGTTGACGCGCCGGAGGGTACCGCGAACCTTCCAACTACACCGGAAGTAAGCTGCACTTCCACCTCAATTGTGGGATTTCCACGGGAATCAAGAATTTCCCTGGCATGTACATCTGTGATAATTGTCATATCGTGCTCCTTAATTCTATATTTAGAAATATATATTTGGTTGGCAAATCACAATAACAGCAAAACCGGGAACACCGGTTATTTTACTATACTAATATACAATCCGCGATTGCAAGTATTATTTCGATCACCACAGAGGCACTGAGATACAGAGAAGTTTATTAATATTTTCATTCTGTGACTTCGAGTCTCCGTGGTTACTATTTTTTCCTCGAAAACATATCAAAACACGAATAATTATATTACACTTTAAATTGTTTCCTATATTTTTTGAAATAACAAAGTTATCTTTATCAATATTTCTTTACAAATGGATATGGTTCTGGTTACTTATGATAAGAGTTCTACAAAGATCAACGCAAAGATATTAAATTCTTTGCGAACTTAGCGAACTCTGCGCCTTTGCGGTAATCTTTACAGATCAGAAATACGTATAATATATGGACAATATGGAAAAGAAAAGCAAACTACAGGAACGCTACGAGCTTATACGGAAGGGTGAGCATACCGAGCAGTCTAACAAGAGAAGACGTTCTTCCCGGATTTTTCTTATTGTTGATATTGTACTTATTATTATAATACTTTTGTATATCACCAGGCCCGATTCGGAGACCCTGTATAAAAGCACATCACTTAAGGTAGGGAATGCAGCGTACCGGTTTTCCCTGTTGCGGGAAGACGTGAAAAGTGACCTGATCGCCACTATCTCGGTTAACGCTGAACGAAAAACAACCATACGCCAGGGTCCCCCCCTGGGAATTATACAGATATTTCACCAGGACACCATGTGGTACGAGGGAGACATCGGCGAGGATATTCGTACCCTTGTACTTGAGAAAGGACAGAACAGGTCGTTCACCCACCAGGTATCCGGCCAGTACCTGCAATCGTATGCCCTTAAATATCCATCCGCAGTAATAACTGAAAGTGAAAGATTGTTTTCTCCAAAAAAAAGCTACGTACCCTTACAAGCAATATTTTCACTCAACACCGACGAAAAGATATCATCATCCATTGACTTTACCCTGGAGGTAGAATAGACAATGACAGAACGACCATCGTGGGATGACTACTTTATGACAATTGCCGAAGACGTGGCAACCCGTGCCACCTGTATTCGCAGAAAAGTCGGGGCTGTACTGGTGAAGGATAAGCGCATCCTCTCCACGGGGTACAATGGTGCTCCAACCGGTATTACCCACTGCACACCTGAAACATGCCTGCGTACCATTTACAATGTTCCCTCGGGTGAACGACACGAATTATGCCGGGGACTGCACGCTGAACAAAATGCTATTATCCAGGCAGCGTATCACGGTGTATCCATAAAGGACGCCATACTATACGTTACCCATCAGCCATGTTCAATATGCACCAAGATGCTGATCAACAGTGGTATCAGAAAATTTATATTCAAGCACCCGTACAAGGATAAACTTGCAACGGATATGATGGAAGAAGCGGGAGTGATAACGGTTGTATACCGCAGTAAGGATTCCCTCTCTTAGCCGCTTTTTCCCGGCTTTTCCAGTTCAATTTGTATTACACGGTGCAACAGGTGCTCAGGAGGCATACCAGCGGGAAGTTTCTTACCATTTATAATAAGGTTGGGAGTGGCATTGATTTCCATTAAGAGGGCCTCATCTATCTCATTCTCCAGCTGTTCAATTGTTGACTGTTTTTTCATATCACCTGACACTTCATCCCATGATAAACCAGCATTTTCGCTTGCGGACTGGATAGCCTTCATATCCACCAGACCTTCATGGTTTAACAGGCGGTCTGTTAGTGGTATGTAACCGGATTTACCGTACCGGCTGATCACCGCCCTGGCCGCCTCACAGGAATTTCCCGGTGAGTTACGGGACATGGAAGGGTTGCACCTGCCATCAAGCGGAAAGAGCTTCAGGTACAGCACCACCTGACCGGGGTATTTTTCGGTAAGGTTCTCCAGCATAAGTATGGTGCGGTGACAAACCCCGCAGTTAAAATCGAAATACGCAACAACTTCTACCGGGGCGTTTTTAAATCCCGCGTACACGGGAACCCGTGACGTATCAACCTTTACTGTGGGAAATGAACTATACTCGCTCAGCAGCCTTGCTTCTGCCTGCTGCCGCACCAGCATATTGGTGATCTCTTTTTGTGTTTCAAGTGAATCATTGACCGCCACGATGGCAACAAGCACCAGAAGAAGATTAATGGCAATTATTGACGACCGCCTGACAGTAGTAACAGCTTTCCATAATGGTACAAAAAGTAAATCCCGTGTTTCTTCCAACGAGGTAGTTGTTGTCCCGGCGTCATCTTTTTTTCCAGTTGTGATCCACCACAGTGAAACCAACAGGATACTCACATTAATGATCCAGAGAACAGCGCACAGGGTGCAGAAGGTGTTCAGAAGCACCGCGGAGATCACCGCAAGGGGGATGCTCACCAGCACCGACAAAAGTCCGCCAAGAAACAGTACCGGCTTGAGGTTTCGCGCATAGTCTTCTTCCATTACTTTCATGTAGAAAAGTATAAGAAGCAACGCGGCATACAACAGGGCACCCCAGCCTCCCAGCGGGATTC
>JAGYNX010000306.1 GCA_018399855.1 Spirochaetota bacterium | reverse complement strand
GCCATGAGTCCTGATAGTGAGGCGTGGTACAGGCCGTTTATAAACCTCGCGCTGGGCTTGTTCGCGTCACGGAATATATGCACGTTTTCCCTGGTATCCATTTGGAAATACCTGGTTTTCTGCGAGGCAAATATCAGGCCTTCGTAGGCGGGTATGTTAAAACGTGTACGGTCAATAAAATGCCGGTCGCCGAACAGAAGGGCGGAGGCCTTCGGGTAATACTCTATGGTGTGATTGATTGCTATGGTCTTTACCGCATCCAGCCTGTTGAAGTTAAATCCCAGGAGAGAACCGCCGGATCCTACCAGGTACACGTCCTCACCCTGCCACATGCCGTCGATTTCATGGCTTTCTTTCCCATACCCGAATGCCCGCAGTAATTTTTCGGTTTGCTCGTCAAGGGCGAATTTGCCGGTTTCCAGTAAATCCGGAATAAGGTCAAGGGGCACCTCGGTGGGTTTGTCCCTTTTGGCGATAATGTACTGATCACGGTGAAACATATCGTACCGTTTATTCTTACCCGTGTATATGACCGTTCCGTTAATCATCAAATACATCCCTGTAGAATGAGATTTCAAGCTGTGCCACTGCCAGGAAAAGACTGTCGTCTACGATTTCAAACCCGAGCTTAATATCACCGGTCTGGTATATGCCCCGTGCCTGGCCGCCGATGGTGTCATCTGTTTTGATGGCATCCATGATCTTCTGCCTGAGTGCGTAAATACCGGGGTTGCTATCGTCTCCCTTGAATGCTGCCTCTTTTGTCCTGCTTTTCTGGCAGAAGTGGATCACCACGTCGAATACGTGGCGTTTGGCGTCATCAAAGGGCAGTCCGGGGATCTCTCCCGTTGACTCCTTGAAGCACTCGACATTGACAAAGGGTGCTTTCCCGTTTTCAACCAGCGTCCAGTTGTGTTCGTAGGAATAGATATTCCCGTCGAAATAACCCATGCCTGAATCGGCTTTCAGCTGGTTTTCTATGCCTTCAACTAAATTGATCATTCTTCACTCACGTTTTTTCGAACCCATCGCTCAACAACTGACCTGAGCAGGGTCTTGAGATATTTTTTGCTGTATTTGAATACCGGCCGCTGCAGGTGGAAGTCTATGGCGTAATCGCCCACCGTTTCGCCTTCGGGGTTCACGTGCGACATGTCGACCTTCCAGGTAATGAGGCCCTTATCGATGTTGAGCTCTGCCCCCCTGGTGGCGGCAAACTTCAAACCGCCGGTTCTTACCCCAATAATATCAGGGTATCCCATTGCTATTTTTGCCTGTCGGTAATCCTCGCTTAACGGCTTCCAGTTGTTTGGATTGGCCGTGGTAAACTCATGCCCGGCGGTAGTCTCGATAATATCCCGGAATTGCTTTCTCAGCGGCGTCATGTCATCCAGCTTGTTTTTACGTCCCTCTATCCAGGAGAGAACCGCTTTTTCATGTACCGGATCAATGTTTACACTGATGGCAGCCATTTCCATTCTCCCATGAGTCCGTTTCTGGATATTGAGCGGGTATAGTAATACCCGGCGTTGTTCATCTGCTTCATTGCCCGGTTTTTATAATTTCCGGCAGAGGTAATCATGCCGTTGGGGCCAGAATATGTTTTATTTACGCCTGCCTGTGAGTAGGTAACCGACGTAGAGTCTTTTTTCTGTGTGCGGTGCTCTCCCACGGTGGTAAGAAACATTGCGATGGAGAACCATACCTCGGCATTATAGAGATAAGTCTCGGTATCTGTCAGGTCGGCCTTGTCTTTGTCGGCTATAGTGTTGTACCGTGAGCTGCCGATTGCCGGGAGCATGTAATCGTTCATTGCATCCTCAACAAACGTGGGCAGGGCCGCCTTCATCTCGTCCTCGTCTATGTACCCGTAGGTGTTTGGAATATCCAGCCTGTCGACCATGTCGTTTATTTCATGTGTTGCTGACAGCATCAGGCAACCTCCTCGTCATCGTCTTTCACTTCCAGCGACTTGATATACAGGAGCTTGTGAATCTCGTTGAGGTCGGCCTTGTTTAACCTGTATATGGAGTGCCGGCAGTGTATAAACATTGCCCCTTTTCTCTTTGCGTCCTGCACCGTGTAGATCCCCAAAAGACTGGCGGCTTCGTCATCCAGTGCCAGGAGAGAATGCCCCTTTATTTTTTTACGGAGAATATCCTCGCAAATCTCACGCTCGTCTGTTTTGATGGGCCGGTGATCCCGCAGGTGATACCCCACAACACGGTCACCATGAAAATTGGCGGCAACCTCGGCGGCGTTTCTATCAACGTTTAACACCGTTGCCCGAACGGACATATCGGTATAATCAGAGAGGGTAAAGTGCTTGTATTCGTTCAGGTTGGGACCATACGGCCGGCTCCTGAGGATCTGTCCCTTTTCCATTGCTTTTTGAAGTTCAGGGTATTTCTTCAAGAGCATTTCCTTGAATTCAGCCTCCGCTGCATAGAGGGTATTGGCAACGTCCCTTCCCTCACGGAAGCGCAGCCCCTGGTTGCGGAGGATCCACTCTTTCTGGCAGTTGCGTATCATTGCCAGTATGTGCGGCTGGGTGCCGGACATGGCCCCTTTTACATAGCTTTCAAACTGGTCTACCGTGGCCCGGAGGACGGCGTTCTGCAGGCTTTTCTTGTTCAGCTTGTTCAGTTTGAATACATGCTCGGCGATCACCTCGGTGGTGACCCTTCTGACCGGGTTTATTATGCCGTTTTGTCCTCTCGTTATGAGTATATTCAATGCCATGGTGGCGTCATTCATGTCTGCCTGTTTAACCAGGTTGCCCTTCCATGCCTCCTCGATGAGCCGGCGGGTGTTGTTTTCCACGAACTCTGCCATTTCCCGGGGATAGTGCATGAGTTTAAACCGGATCGCCTCGTCCCACTTTCCT
>JAGYNX010000305.1 GCA_018399855.1 Spirochaetota bacterium | reverse complement strand
TACTGAATCCCCGTGGTACCACAAGGCGCCACAACCAGGCAAGTGCCGGGGACAGAATATGAAACAAACCGATGATGCCGTAGCTGGGTTCTTCACTTGAGCATATGGGGGTTCTCACCGGGTTTTTCAATTATTGATAGATCTTTTACACTGCCCATTGTTACGTCTCCTCGTCATTTATTTGGTTTATGATGTATTATTTAATTTCGCGATCAGCAGTAAGTTGCGGCTTGAATATACTATAATATCAACTATTCGTTGATATTCAATATTTTATTTCGATATCAGTATCTGATATCACCAAATGATACCTGATGTGGGAATTGCCAAGTACATAATGGGGTTTTTGGTAATGATGTGTCCGTTCCTCGCCCCTTTTTAAAGGGGAATACCAGGGAGGGAGTTGTTGAGTCTTGTACTTATCATATAGAACAAGAAGTTTTAGTCCCTTGTTCTTTGTGTAAAGTTGCTTACAGTTTATCCGCCGGGACATTTTCCACGTCTTTTATCACTATAAGCAATAAACACCAGGAAAGACCAAACTCAAACTTCTATGTTACTCGCTACCTGGTTTGCACTGTTGAAACTTTCTTTCAAAGTTAAAGAAAGTTTACTCATCTGCTCATCCATATTATATAGGGCTTCACTGAGGATTTGTATCAAGTCGGAAGACTCATTGATACATGTAGGAAATGATCCCGAACACCAATTCTTCACTTGACAAATACTTTTCTTTGACAATATTATTGACAATGATTATCATTTTCAATAATAATTTTCAACCAGAGACAACAATCATTTACAGGTGAAAAAAATGGATGTAATATCCAGCTGGGAACAGAACGACGGGGTTCAATTTTTATCCAGTATCGGCATGGTGACCGGCATGACGGTAGTAGACTTTGGTGCCAGGGTTGGACACTACAGTATCCCTGCAGCAATTACCGTTGGTAAAAACGGATGTGTGTACAGTCTTGACAAAGACCAGGTCCCCTTACATGAACTGCAACGCAAGGTGACCCATCTTCAACTGAATAATGTCAAGGTTGTTAAAACGAACGGGAAACTTTCCCTGGACTTCAACGATGAATCAGCCGACATGGTACTGTTATACGACGTTCTGCACTACATGGAAAAAGATAACAGGGATACACTGTACACTCACGTATACCGTATTCTGAAAAAGTCGGGAATCCTTTCAGTGTACCCCAAACATGTGATCGGTGATACACCTTTAAACCAGTTCGCCGGGCTTCTCCCGGATGACGTGAAAAATGAGATCGTCGACTCGGGATTCGTATTCCGTGACAAGTACTGTGATATCCTGTGTCACGACGATTCACTCAACCGTGGTTGTGTTTTTAACTTTTGTAAATTATAATTATACCAGGAGATAAAGCTTATGATAATAACGATAGCAAGCGGGAAAGGTGGGACGGGGAAAACCACATTCGCGGTCAACCTGGCCTATGCACTCTCCGGTGCGGGTAAGAATGTCAGGTTACTTGACTGTGATGTTGAAGAACCCAACGATCACCTTTTTGTAAATCCCGAGTGGGAAGGTGAAGAAAATGTAACCGCGTTAAAACCGGTTCTTGACCAGGAAAAGTGTACCGGGTGCGGAGAATGCGCGGAAGCATGCGGATACAATGCCATCGCGGTTGTAAAAGGGAAGGTGTTGATTTTTAACGAGCTCTGTCACTCCTGTGGGGTTTGTTCGTACGTATGCCCTGAGAACGCGTTGACTGAAGCATCCGAGACCATAGGGAAAACGCAGTCCTCCAACAGCGGGGATTTTTTCTTTGCACATGGACTCCTGAATATCGGCGAAGCACTGGCTCCCAACGTTGTGCGCGCAGTGAAAGCATACCACCACCCCGAATCAATTAACATTATCGATGCGTCGCCCGGAACGGCCTGTCCCGTTGTTGAGGCCACCGAAGACGCCGACCTGGTGGTACTTGTGACAGAGCCCACCCCATTCGGTTTAAATGACCTGAAACTTGCAGCAGGTCTGTCACTTCAACAACGGATTCCCACCGGCATCGTGGTAAACCGTTCAGACGGGGAAGATGCGATTATACAGGAGTATTCAGATCAAACGGGTATACCCATTATAGGCAGGATACCTTTCAAACGGGAATATGCCGTAACGTACTCTTCGGGGAATATACTGTCAAAAGATTACCCGGAATTTAACTCCAACATGCTTTCAATATTCGAAGAAATTTTGAACCTGAAACAAATGGAGGTACCGCCTGTTCCCGAGCAGGATATTTTCCTGGTAAGTGAAAAAGCATCACCGGATTTTCCCGTTGGCAATGCGGCTAATTTCAAGGAAGTTACCATTATAAGCGGAAAAGGTGGCACCGGCAAAACAACGATCTCCGCGTCTTTTGCACAGCTGGCCGAGGAAAAAGTAATCGCGGACAATGACGTTGATGCCGCGGACATGCATATATTGATCAAACCGGCAATCATTGAAAGCCACGATTTTTCTGGAGGTGTAAACGCGTTCATAGAGAAGGACTTGTGCACAGCCTGTGGGTTGTGTTACCAGTACTGTCATTTTAACGCCATCCGATTTGATGGGCCTCCAAACAGCAAACACGAGAAAACGTATCGTATAGACCCGCTTGCCTGCGAAGGGTGTGGACTATGCCCCCTGGTATGCCCGGAAAACGCCATTTCTACCGAAGATATGATTAACGGCCAGTGGTATGTCTCTTCCACTGATTACGGCCCCATGGTGCACGCACGTCTCGGGATCGCGGAAGAAAATTCCGGAAGACTGGTAACCGAGGTTAGAAATCATGCAGCCGAGCTGGCATCAAAATACAGGATGCGAAACATAATAACCGATGGCCCACCGGGAACCGGCTGTCCCGTAATTGC
>JAGYNX010000304.1 GCA_018399855.1 Spirochaetota bacterium | reverse complement strand
AGATTAATAATATTTTGAATCAGTACATCACCATTCATTTGTTGACCTCCCTTTCATAACGAACACGCCACATCCTTCACATTAACTGAATGATTGCATTATATGCATATTTATGAATATCATGCAACCAATTTTCTAAAATGAATCATTCTTCTTTCATCTCTTTCTGCTGTAGATACATGCGTATCTTATCACGTATAGCATCAGGCAGGTGAATACCTATCGTTTTGAGCCTGTTTTCATACTTTGTAAAAGAATTAACATGCTTGGTGGTTGCAACAAAGATCTGAAAATAAGACCTGATACTTCCTTCAAGCTCTTTTCTAAACTCAATATCTTCGTTAAGCAGGTCTTCTACCGGTGCGATTACCCTGTAATTGATCGGTCTGCAAATAGAACGATAGGCTACAAATCTCTGTGTCACCTCTGATTCATAGTTTTTCTGCCGTATCCCTTTTTCCACTTCGTTGAGGTTTACGCAGTCAATTATCTCGAAATTATACTCATCTTCGAGGGCATCACGTATCATTTTCTCAGCGTTCCTGTTGCTGGCACAATCGTTCACATCGTCGGGACAGTCATGGTCACATCGAAGATATAATACTACGTCGATATCTGAACTGGGCTGCGAAAGTCCAACATTTACCGAACCAACTACGTCCATTGCCAGGTTCTCAATTTTCGGCTCAAGCCGTTTTACCACCTCTTCAAGGCGGTCAACACGCTGCTCTGTTTCGCCTGTCTGAAACATTCTGAAAAAATTCTTTATTTCGTTGAAAAGCTCAATTTCCGGGATATGTGAGTATTTTTCAACCTTCATGTCTACATTTTCATTACGCTTCCTGGCATCATACCGATGCTGGTCTATTATGCGTTCTACCCAGCCTTTTTTGCCGTGTGTATATTCGGCTATATCATGTACCCGCCCATGAAATATTTTTTTTAATGTTACGCTATTCACCTTTTGGTCTTCAACATCCACCAGGTAAAAGAACCCACCCTCGGACACGTCCCCACTAACCGTGGTGACATCACCAAATGGCGAGGGATTAATGTACACGGTCCCCTCGTATTCTTTAAATCCCCATGAACTGTGTATGTGACCGGTACAACACAAAAGCACTGGATTGTTTTCGCAATATGTACGCAAAGCCGGTGATCCACTTGGCCCAATGGGTGATAACCAGTCATGGATACCATGCGCAGGTTGGTGGGCAACGATGATATTTGGCTTAACCGCCTTAAAGAATTTGTACATCTCGTTTTTCCGATCATCAACACCGATACCCGCCCTGTATGGTACAACGTATCGTTCAGGGATACCCGCGGTAAAGATATCGGCACCACCATACCCCGCAATTTTCAGATCGCCGAACTGGTACCATTGCATATGCAAATCCCGCTCGTGAAGAGAAGTGAACTTGAAGTCCATGTCATAATTTCCGGGAAGGGCATATATGGTGGCCTGTGTTTTTAATGAGAACAGGTTCTCAAGCACCTTGTACTTCTGCTGCATCACACGCCTTGCACGTATCGTATACTGCTGAAATTTTGTTCCGGCTTCCTGTATCTCTTCTGTCGAGGTAGGCAGTTCAAGCAGTTCATCAACGAAATCTTCAACTACGAGGTCTTCTCTTTCCATCTGGCGCTGAATGCCGTGGAAATACGTCTGCAGCTCGTGGTAACGGATAGCACTTTCCATGTTATAAAAGGGAATATCGATAATATCACCAGCGATGATATATATATCGGCAATGGTATCATACAGAAGATCTTTTAACCGTTCGAATGCCCCGTGTACATCGGTACAATATATTATTCGCATACACCACTCCCAGTCATGCCGGCAGTGTAAAACTCATGCCGTGAGGCTACAGTATATCATTTTCATGAAGCCACTTCAAGCTGTTATTGTTTCTCCCGCAAACGAGCATAACCCGCGATGACAGCAGTCATCAGTACAAAAAGTATTGCTGCATACAACAGCATATCACCGATTACAAGGTAGGGTGTATCATGGTTCATTGAGAAGTCTATGTTACCAATACAATACATCTGTTGCATCAATGGTATTGACGAAACTATTCGTCCGTATGGATCGATGAAGGCGGTAAAACCGGTATTGCCGGCGCTGTAAAACCATCTTCCGTTTTCAATGGCCCGAAAAACCGAGAACGCGAAGTGCTGCATATGACCGGTTGGGCTGTCTGTCCATCCAAGATTTGTAATGTTTACGAAACAGTCCACTCCCCTTCTTCCGTAGGTTCGGCACATCCTGTAAAATATGTTCTCGTAGCATACCAGGTTTCCGGTTTTGTATCCATTTACTTTAAACGTCATGGGCATATCACCCGGCACAAAGGCTGAGCCACCGAATGCGTATATTATTCGCTGCACGAAGGGAAACCACTTCTGGTAGGGAAACCATTCTCCCATCGGTACCAGGTGATTCTTGGGGTAAGTGCTCACCACTTCACCCTCACTGTTAATGTGCACCATGTTGTTCTGCGGATAATACCGTTGTGCCAGGTTATCTACAATAATTCCTATCTCACCGGTAAGCAGTGGTTTTTTCAACTCGGCGGCCAGGTCGAGCACTTTCTTTTCAAAAAGACCGGGGCGCCCGTTAAAATAATCGAAGGATATGCTTTCAAGGGTTGCTGATTCCGACCAGATTATCACGTCAGGATCATGCTCCATGGCCTTCTTTGTCAGCTTCTCCAGGGTTTTCAGGTACATGAACTTGTTCATGTTCCAGTTTTCCCATGGAGAAATACATGACTGTACCATTGCAACACGCTGTTCTGGCTTTCCGTCACCTTTCGGGCCGGTAATTCGGGTAAACCCCCATGCCCACAGTATCACGATTGCAATTAGTATGACAACGACACGACGA
>JAGYNX010000303.1 GCA_018399855.1 Spirochaetota bacterium | reverse complement strand
TACTTATTTTATGACTAGAAGCAACCAAATGAGTCACCCTCTTTCCCGTGCCACGAGAAAACCTGTCAAGGGGATTTTCCACGGCAAAAACCCCCTTAACAATCCCCCGTGCCGCCGCTCAACGCCGCGAGGGCTGTCGCGTCCCTCGACTTCGCTCGGGATAAACTGGCTAATGATTGCATGACAAGTCGCGCTGCGGTTGCCGAGCGGAGCCGAGGCAAGGTGTCCGCCTCCGGCGGACGGGTTTGAGGGCTTTGTTCTATGATTGAATCTTTCTGCAATACCTGTAATATCTATTGTCGCCAACACAATAATGAACGGCCTCGGCACCGAAGGCAAATGGTACGAATTCAACTTCGACTACAAAAACATCGACCGCCACCTGGTAATGGGTGGCCTGGGGGCCAGGTGCAGGGAATGAACAAAATGTTGAAAAGTTATTGAAAATCCTGTTATTTTACTGAATTTTAACATTGAATTGTGTTATACTGAATTTAATATTTGACAACATTCTCACCATCAGTATTCCCAATAATTGTGCTAATAAATTGTGCTGAATTAAACCATTGATGGTGAAAACAATCCAACGAGGATATATATGGCAGAAAAAGCCTACCTGATACTGGAAGATGGCGAGACATTCCCCGGGCTGGGATTTGGTTACCCCGGCGACTCGCTGGGCGAGGTGGTGTTCAATACCTCTATGAGCGGTTACCAGGAAGTGTTGACCGATCCATCCTACAACGGACAGATCATAACAATGACCTACCCCATGATCGGTAATTACGGGGTAAACGCCGAAGACGCAGAATCTGAGAAGGTCCAGGTTGCCGGATTCGTGGTAAAAGAATACAGCAAGCATTTTTCAAATTTCAGGGCAGAGTATTCGCTGGATGACTACCTTGCCAGGGCGAAGGTGCCCGGCATAGAAGGTGTAGACACCCGGAAACTGACACGGCATATACGGGACAAGGGCGCCATGAGAGCGGGAATTTTCAAGGATCCCGATGGGGCGCTTAAAAAGGTGAAAGCGCATCCGAAGATGGAAGGAC
The DNA here is from genome assembly GCA_018399855.1 of Spirochaetota bacterium. Lineage (GTDB taxonomy): Bacteria > Spirochaetota > UBA4802 > UBA4802 > UB4802 > M55B154. The sequence continues at coordinate 1,864 of JAGYNX010000303.1, read as the reverse complement.
TTGACCTTGCATCCCGGGTAACATGTACAAAAAGTTATACCTTCGGGGAAGAGAAACCGGGGGCGTATACGATTGGGGTGTTCGATTTTGGTGTAAAGACCAATATATTGAGACTTTTGAAGGATGAAGGCTTCAACATCAGGGTGTATCCCGGCAATTCTTCGCTGAAAGATGCCTTAAAAGACGGGGTCCATGGAATTTTCCTCTCCAATGGCCCCGGTGATCCTGATGCTATAAAATATGCACCGGGACTTGTGAAGGATATAGCAAAGGAAGGGATTCCCTGTTTCGGCATATGCCTGGGACATCAGCTTCTGGGGCTTGGCCTGGGAGGATCTACCTACAAGCTTAAATTCGGTCATAGAGGCGCCAATCAGCCGGTAAAAAACATGGATACCGACAGGGTGGAGATCACTTCTCAAAACCATGGGTTTGCCGTCGACTATGAATCCCTCAGGGACAACAGTGATATCGAGATCACTCATCTGAATCTGAACGACAATACAGTTGAAGGATTGCGGCATCGGAAACTTCCCATTTTTTCGGTGCAGTATCATCCCGAAGCCAGCCCGGGACCCCATGATTCGAGATACCTGTTCTCAAAGTTTTTTAAGATCGTACACGATAATCAATAGCCAAAAACAGCATAATTCGTATATATTAACAGTACGCACCAAATATTAACTGCACCAGGGAGGAATACGTGGCACATACCAATACAGATAAAACTACTGAATGGGAATCCATAAAGATACAGTCAGATGTAGATCCCGCATTGTCGGAAAACGCATTGATAGTTTTGGAGAAACGGTATCTTTCCAAAGATGAGACCGGTGAATTGCTGGAAACACCCAGGGAGATGTTTGAGCGGATAGGCAAATTTATCGCTTCCGCGGACCTCAATTATGGGAAAACCGTCGAAGCGGTGAACAGCGTGGCTACCCGTTTCTACGAGATGATGGTGAATATGGAGTTTATTCCCAATAGCCCCACACTGATGAACGCGGGGAAGCCCCTGGGCCAGCTGGCGGCCTGTTTTGTACTGCCGGTAGAAGATTCTATGGAAGGTATATTTGATACCATAAAGTCCATGGCACTCATTCACAAAAGTGGTGGCGGCACGGGGTTCGCATTCTCACGGATGCGTCCGAAAAATGACGTGGTTCGTTCCACTACCGGGGTATCCAGCGGTCCGGTTTCGTTTATGAACATATTCAACAGCGCTACAGAAACGGTAAAGCAGGGGGGGACAAGGCGTGGTGCCAACATGGCAATTTTGCATGTCACCCATCCTGATATACTTGATTTCATCACCGCCAAAGAGGATACCAGCAAGTTGACCAATTTTAACTGCTCGGTTGCAATTACCGATGAGTTTATGAAGGCGGTAGAATCTGACGGTGAGTACGATCTTATCAACCCCCGAACGGGGGAGCCGGTCAGAACGTTGAAGGCACGGGATGTTTTTTCATTGATCGTAGATATGGCCTGGAAAAACGGTGAGCCTGGAGTAGTGTTTATTGACAAGATAAATGAAAAAAACGTATTAAAAAAGGTTGGTCTTATTGAAAGCACTAACCCGTGCGGAGAACAGCCCCTGCTGCCCTTCGAATCATGTAACCTGGGGTCTATCAACCTGAATACAGTTGCAAAAGATGATAATGGCACATGCGTGGTAGATTACGAGAAGTTGAAAGAGATCACGAAGGATGCTGTTCATTTTCTCGACAATGTTATAGATTGCAATCGTTATCCATTAACTGAAATTGACGAGAATACCAGGGCAAACCGGAAAATCGGCCTTGGGATCATGGGATTCGCGGATCTTCTTATCAGGATGGGTATACCATACAATTCAGAGAAG
>JAGYNX010000302.1 GCA_018399855.1 Spirochaetota bacterium | reverse complement strand
CAGGAAGGTGCCGGCACCCGAATATTTACCGATTACCGGCTGCAGCAGTATGGCATAGAACCCTCGGAAATTCAGGGGTATCAAGACCAGGTATTCACCCACATGGAGGTGGCACTGGCCATCGCTTCGGGTGAAGCCGACACCGGTATCGCCACGGTAGCCACAGCGCAGCTGTTCGGCCTTCCCTTCGTGCCCCTTATCCGGGAAAGCTTCGACATGGTACTCTACCAGGAGACATTCTTTCACCCGGGTGTACAGAAATTCATTGAGACCCTGAACTCAGAGGGCTTTCGCCACCGTGCATCATCACTGGGCAACTACGATTTCAACGAGTCTGGCAAGATTATGTATTCTTCGTCATGAATCAGGATCAGAGTATCCACTTCCGCTTGATGTTCCAGAGGCTTATCATGAACAGACCCACGCAGAATAAACCAAGTATACCCAGGTCAAGGGAAAACGGCAGCATGTGAGCGCCATGGACGGTACCGTGCAGCACGTCCACCCCGTATGTCAGCGGCAGTAAGTACGATACGGGCTCCAGGAGCAATCGTTCAAATGAACGGTTTTTCTTCTCGAAGGTTACCGTTACCGCCAGCATGGATGTTGTACCGAAAAGAATTGATACGGCAACCACTCCCGGCAATAATACCGGTATACTGCCAAGTCCACTCCCGGATCGTATGAAGAACATGGCTGTCCATGCCAGGGGAAACACCAGGCCCCAGCTCACGTTGGGAGGCTTCAGGTAATACGTGCGCATGTCCTTGAGCAGGATATTCCAGAACGCGATCCAGTAATTCACTGTCCCCCTCGATCAGTCCAGCGGTTTTTAAAATTTTTAAATGCTGCGAAACCGAAGGCTGGGCAATACCAAGTTTTTGAGCAAGCATGCCAACGCACAGATTATTCCCTGTTGACAAAATCATTTTTATTATTTTCAGCCTGTTCTGGTCTCCTAATACTTTGAATATTTCAACCGGATTTGATGAATAGTTGTCCATAAGAACTCCTATATAGCTATATATTTCGTCAATAGAATTTCTTATGAAGACAACTGTTTGACGATATGAAAACTCAACTGCACCGCTTCTCCTGACAAAAGAACCGGGGTCAAAAAAAAACTTGAAAAAAATTGACGTGATTGATAATCGTATATAACTTTGTTAGATATATCTAAACAGCCTGGACTGTTGTGAAGTGTAGTGTTAAAAGCAAATAGGTAATTACTATGAAATTGGAAATAAACTAAACCGTGCCCTTGTCGAGGCTGTCTGACAATGAATTCTTTGGATAAAGAAAAATCCAGATTGGTTACATCGAAATACGAAGGATAGCATAAAGAAGTATTCCTATCGTCAAGGTCCTGAAATATTTTTGTAAAGGAGATACGAACATATGATATTGTTATCAGAATTTCCCGTGGGACATACGGGGTTCATAAAAAAAATTGCCGGTGGGTATGGTCTTCAGCAAAAAATGGATACCATGGGTCTGCAAATTGGAAAACGGGTTAAAGTGACCAGCCGTCAGTGGGGACGCGGCCCGGTAATTATACAATACGGAAACACTGAAATTGCCATTGGGTTCAGAATGGCAGAAAAAATATTAATTGAAAAGGACAAATAAACATGAAAGTTCTTCTTGTCGGGAACCCCAATGTTGGGAAAAGTGTAATATTCAGCAGGCTTACCGGAATGGATGTCATTTCTTCCAATTATCCCGGTACCACGGTTGATTATGCCCATGGACACCTGAAAAAAGATGGGGAAATTCATGATATAATTGATGTGCCAGGCATGTACTCTCTTAAGCCTGAAAACAAAACTGAAGAAGTCGCCCTGAAAATGATACAGGAAGGCGATGTACTTATAAATGTGCTCAATGCTACAAACCTTGAACGCAGCCTGAACCTTACCCTGCAGTTGATACAACTGGAAAAACCTTTACTGCTTGCCATCAACATGATGGACGACGCAAAACGAAAAGGGATTTCCATAGATTTCGAGAAGATACAAACCCTTTTGGGTGTACCATGCATTCCAACTTCAGCCATTACTGGTCAGGGCATCAAACCACTAACCGATAGAATTAACGATGCCGTTATATCGGGGTATATTACAAATGAAGAAAACCGTTGGAATGAAACAGGCAAAATTATAGACCAGGTACAACAAATACAGCATACAAAACCCTCGATTCTTGAGAAATTAAAAGAGGCAACCATAAGGCCCATAACAGGATTTCCCCTGCTCGTTGCCATATTGTTGGGCTCTTTCTCAATTATCAAGCACCTTGGCGGATCTCTGAAAAAAATGGTTTTTAAGCCGCTTTTCGACGAATACTGGACACCTGTAATGTTCAAACTCAGCGATTGGATTGGCGATAACCAGCTGTTGCATGATTTACTCATCGGGCAATTGATAAGGGACAATATTCATTACGGGCAATCATTCGGTCTACTCACCACCGGGCTTTTTGTACCCATCGGCATTGTTCTGCCTTATGTAATCATATTTTTTATTTTGCTGGCTATTCTGGAGGATACAGGTTACATACCCCGCATAGCAGTAATGATGGACAGGCTGATGCATAAGGCCGGTTTGCACGGATTATCCGTTATTCCATTACTGCTCGGCCTGGGATGCAATGTGCCCGGAGCCATGGCAATACGAATACTGGAAGATAAAAAACAAAAATTCATTGCCATGACACTGTTGGCCATCACCATTCCCTGTATGTCGCTGCAGGCCATGCTGTTCGGAATACTTGGTCCATACGGGTTTAAAGGCCTTGGAATTGTTTTTGGCACACTTCTTATCACCTTTTTTGCACTCGGGTTTCTTATGCGCAAAAGTATTAAGGGAACATCGCCTGAAATATTTATTGAAATTCCCCCGTACCGTTTTCCCTATCTCAA
>JAGYNX010000301.1 GCA_018399855.1 Spirochaetota bacterium | reverse complement strand
GCGCTGGCTGAAACCATTGCATGATGCAGGTTTTAATGTACTGCTTATAGACCTGAGACATCAGGGTAAAAGCGAGGGAAGCATCAATTCCATGGGTTACCACGAAAAGAAAGACGTGCTTGCAGCTGTTGATTTCCTTGCTGAAAAAAAGAATATCTCAAGTATAGGGGTTCTCAGTGTTTCAATGGGTGTGGCTGCAAGTGTTCCAGCCATGGTAGAAGACAAGAGGATCAAGGCCGGGATATTTGAAGCGGGGTTTACCGATTTTCAGCAGATAATAACCGAGCGTGCAAAAGTTGATTTCGGATTACCAAAGTATCCCATGATGCCAATTGTAATGATGTTCTACGAAATGAGGGGAAACCTGGACGTGGATGTTATGAAGCCGGTTGAGCAGATCGGAGAAATATCCCCCCGTCCAGTATTTGTTATTCATTGCAAAGATGATGATTACATAGATTATTCGCATGGGCAGAAACTATTCAAGGCAGCAAAAGAACCAAAGAAATTCTGGGAAGCTCCATGTGACAAACATGCCGAGGCATGGCAGGGAGATCCTGCAAAAGCTGAAAAGCTGGTCACCACATTTTTCAGAAAGAACCTGTAATATGTAATACGAAGAAGGGATATTTTCTTATGAAGGGACCAATGCCAGAGGTGCGCAGACAGGATATAGGTGATAGTGAAATTGAATATCTCTATTATGCTGGTGATGGTCCCTATGTAATATTTTTACATGCCACAGGTTTTTTACCATGGATATGGCATCCAATTGCGAGAGAGCTGGCAGGAAGGTGCAGGGTAATTTCACCGTATTTTTGTGATCATCGTATTGTTGATCCCGAGGAGGGGGGTGTCAGCTGGATGCAGCTTGCAGATGATCTTTGCTCCTTATGCAGAAGCATTGGTGCTGCGGCCCCATACCTGGTGGGTCATTCCATGGGTGCTACCACAATGACGCTTGCCGAGGCTGTTCACGGTTCAGTAGCCAGGAAGATGATACTTATCGAACCCATATTTCTGCCTGAAGATTTTTACAAAGTAGAGATTACAGTAGACCAGCATCCCCTTGCATCTAAATCAATCAAGAGAAAGAATTATTGGGAAGATGACAGTGAGGCAAAAGAATACTTGAGGTCAAAGAAACTTTTCAGAAACTGGAACGATGAGATGCTTGATATATATATCAGGTACGGGATGGTAACTGGTGATACCGGAGGCCTTACACTGGTCTGTCATCCACGTAGTGAAGCGTCATTGTTCATGGGGGGTATGAAGGCAAACCCATGGCCCCTTCTTGAAAAGGTGCAATGCCCCGCACTGGTGATAGAGGGTGGAGAAAGTGAAAACAGGAATTACATAGACCTGAAGAAGGCTTCTGAAATTTTACCCAATGGTGAATTTATGGTGATGGAAGGGGCTGCGCACCTGGTACCCATGGAGAAACCGGGTGAGGTGCTGCAGACTATCAATTCCTACTTTAATCTTCCGGGTGTTTGATATTTTTGCTTACAATTTTTTTTGTCATTGAATGAAACAGCAGCTTATGAATGGGAAACAGGCAGTACCAGTATAATCTTCCTGTTATACCTTTTGGTATAAAATAAGCCCTGATGGTAAGATCATTATCATCAATCAAAAACTCCAGCCAGCCCCTGCCCGGTAACTTCATCTCCGAATATAACAGAAGCCGGGTCCCGTGAATTATATCTAGTACTTTCCAGAAATCAAGACTGTCCCCAATGCGTAATTTTTCTTGATCACGCCTTCCACGTTTTGTTCCGTACCCTCCGGTTAGCCTGTCAACGAGCCCCCGGATCTTCCATAGCATATGGAAACGGTACCATCCGGTATCTCCACCGATCTGTTCAATTGAACTGAAAATGTTTTCACGTGACCTGTCGTATTTCGAGGATGCCCTCACGGTATATACGTAATCATCAATATGTAAATCAGGAGCATCATCAAGTGTACAGGATCCCAGGCTGTCGGACCATCTGCTTAATACGCTGTTACATTCAATCTCGTCTATTGCGTATTGTATTGCCTGTGAATATGTTACTGGTTCAATGTCACTAAAATATTGTTCGGAATTGTTGTTCAATTTTACGGTTGTAGATTTTAAACCTTCAACCAGTTCTCTGGCGATTCTCAATGGTACCGGTGTAAACAATACAAGCCAGTATGATGACAGGCCGGGACTGAACAGGGGAAGAGGAATAATTTTTCGTTTAAGACCCATCACATCAGCACACACTTTAAGCATTTCACCAAAAGTCATTGATCCCGTCCCGATATCAACAACAATGTGCTTGTCAATATCAATGTCTTTTGACCTTACCAGGTAATCCAGTACATCATTTATGGCAATTGGCTCTGTTTTTACATTGACCCACCTGGGGGTGAGCATAACAGGTAATTTCTGTACCAGGTTTCGGATGATCTCAAAACTGGCACTACCGGAACCGATTATAACACCAGCCCGAATCCAGATACATTTATACAATGCATCATTACCTGATAAAATATTACCTGTTTCAATTCGGCTTTTAAGATGTTTGCTGCCGGTTTCCGGGTCGCCAAGGCCTCCCAGGTAAATTACCCTTGCTACTTTCTGGCTATTACATGCATCTTTGAAATTCGAAGCGCTTATACGGTCTAATTCTGAGTAATCACTACCTGATGACATTGAGTGGATAAGGTAATATGCAATATTAATGTCTTGTAACGCATTATTGAGAGGTTCTATATCGAAGGTACTTCCAGTAACAATCTCACAGTTATTATTAAGATAAGAATCTACTGTCGAAGGATTGCGAACGAACAGACGAAGCTCTACTTCATTTTCCTGGAGCAACCTGTATGCAAGTCGTCTCCCTATATAACCAGTAGAACCTGTTAATAGTATTTTCATGATATTTTTTGT
>JAGYNX010000300.1 GCA_018399855.1 Spirochaetota bacterium | reverse complement strand
CGTTGAATCAATATTCACCATCCCGGGAATGGGTAAGCTGGCTTTTGACTCCATACTGGCACGGGATATCCCGGTGATCATGGCAATAGCGTCTATTTCAGCTCTACTTACGCTGGCAGGTATACTTCTTGCAGACATCGTATATGGTCTCGTTGACCCCCGTATCAGGCTGGAGGCGAAGCTGTGAGCGAGCGAAAAGGATACTGGAATAATGTCTGGAAGGAATTCAAGAAGAACAGGCTCTCTGTTGCCGGACTGGTGATTGTAGTTATTCTTTTCATGATTGCCATATTCGCCCCATTACTGGCGAATAATAAACCGTATATATATATCACCGATGACGATGTATATTTCCCTGTATTTATTGATTACCAGAAATTCAGGGGGAGAGATCTGAAAAAAGAACAATTCGAGGGATTTAAAATATTTCCCCCCATTCCATATTCATATTCAGAATATGACCTGGATGCCATAGTTCTTCCACCTTCAAGGGACCACATACTTGGCACCGATGAGCAGGGAAGGGATCTTGCCGCACGTATGATCTATGGGGCACGTGTATCAATATTTATTGGTTTTGTTGCAGTATTTATTTATGTTAGTATTGGCATTCTCGTAGGAGCCCTTGCCGGTTATTACTCCGGATGGGTAGACATGGTGATATCCAGGATGATCGAAATAGTTATGTGTTTCCCCACTTTCTTTCTCATATTGACAATACTGGCCCTGTGGGGACCAAGCCTGCTCAGTGTAATGGTAGTAATCGGTATTACGGGATGGACGGGGATAGCCCGTATTGTTCGAGGTGAGTTTTTCAAACTTCGAGAGCAGGATTACGTGATCGCGTCAAGGGCACTTGGTGCAAGGGACCTGTGGATAATTTTTAAGCACATATTGCCAAACGCACTGGCCCCGGTGCTGGTATCAGCAACTTTTGGTATTGCTACCACAATACTGGTAGAATCTTCGTTAAGTTTTCTTGGATTCGGAGTACAACCTCCCACGCCCAGCTGGGGTGATATTCTGTCACAATCAAGAGATTTTATGGATTTTGCATGGTGGTTAACAATGATACCAGGTATTGCCATCTTTATAACTATTACATCTTATAACCTTGTTGGCGAGGGGATACAGGATGCTATTGACCCGAAATCATACAAGCGTTAAGATGGATGTATACGCATCAATTGAAGTAGAATTATTATAAATTAGTTGAATGTAGTAACTATTCATGGAGGTCGAAATGAAAATTCATAGATTGATACTATTCATGACAAGTGTGTGTTTTTTATCATGTAATACCTTTATCCTTCCATCGGTTGATTATACCGAGAAAATGCCCCGTGAGACGGATATACCTGGCTGGACCATAGTTGAGCAAACAACCGAGATCAAATCCGGTTCAATTGAAACCTATATTAAAACCCTTCAACCGTATTACAAGGTTCACGACATTAAAAGAATTTTGAAAAGCGGGTATCAATGGATTAATAACGACAGTATCAGGCTCACAATGGAGGTATTTCTTTCTTCATCAGCACTGGAGTCATTTGGGATGTATTCACGCGACCGAAATACTCTAAATGAAGTTGAGATCGTTGATCAAGATAGATTTGTGAGTGATGACACATATCACGAATTACACGGCAGGTATTACGTGGTTATTACCGCAAACAAGCTTTATGATTCATTTCAAAAGCATGCCGGTGAGCTGGCCGATGCTTTCAAAAAGAAGATAGAAGAATCAGCCTCACTTCCCGGGCATGTACTATTATTCAGTAGTGAAGAGAAAGATAAAGCAACACAAAAACTTGCATACTACAAAGAAGGTATTGCTAATTTGCCAGGACTTGATGCGGTGTTTGTAAGAGATAAAAAAGTTGAAGATAGAAACATCAAGATAGTGTTCAGTAAAAGGGATTCAACATACAGGGCAGTTCAGGATTTTTCAGCCATGCTGCAGTTAAAGGATAATCCATTTGTGCTAACAGGTGCGGCAGACATGCAAACTGCATTTAGACAATCAGATGAAAATACTTATTCTTATCTTGGGCAGTACAGAAAATGGATTTTTGGGGTGTTGCAGGTTGATACCCTTGTAGAGGCGAGAAAACATACGGCGAAACTTGGTGCCGAATTGAAAGACTTTATACAAAACGATTAAAACGGTAAGTGCGGTAACTGATGGATATAAATGCCATAGTGAAAAAGATACTCAAGTCGATTGAAGATGAGTATCATCTTGAAAAGCATACATATATTACACTGATCCAAAAAAATCTGGTGGGGATGGAAAAGTCTTCACATGAATGGTTTGGTGACAAGATTCCTGAAGATTTCAACAGGTATCTTGGGGCTATTAATTCTGCTATATACAAATACCTCGAGCAGTCACATAGTATAGAAGATTTTATCACGGATATAGCTCTTGAAAGTATCAAACCACTCACATTGATAAAAAACGTGGTAAATAAATACAGTGCAATGTGGGGAATAGATAATATTCAAATTACAGATGAAGAAGGTGAAACTATTGTAAAATCATCCGAGAATATTTTCACTGATTCAATCGCCCAGCTTTTTCTGGTTCTTTCGCAATTCTGGGAAGATGATACTGCATGTAAAATCATTTCCGCAAGTGACCGTTCTAATGTCCATTTGAAAATACGGGTTACCAATATCAATGATGAGGCTTCGGACACAAGAAAATTATCCCGGCTTGCGTATTCATATTATGCGGGTGATGAATTTGTAATGCGTCTTGGCCTGTTGACACCCCTGGAAAATTTACGAAATACTGGTGCCATGGTAAAAGTCAGTTCCGATAGGAACAGAAAAGAGCTCATTATTATAATCTCATATCCATCAATTGAATTTCTAAATACAATCGACAGTGTACGAAACAATGCAGACAGGCAGGTCAGAAAAAGTGGTGAAAAAAGA
>JAGYNX010000030.1 GCA_018399855.1 Spirochaetota bacterium | reverse complement strand
AAGGAATACCAGGTGGTATTGATCATGAAAAAACAGGCACCATGGGGCTTATGCTGATTCGCTCACTTGCCAAACAACTTGACGCCACCATGGAAATTGACACTTCCAGCGGAACCAGTTTTAAATTCGTGCTTCCGGAGCTTACGTAAATATCAATGTGGTCTGTTTCCGATGATGTGTTGTCAATGGGATTTTAACCACGCACGATAAGATGTTTTTTGAAAAGACTGACAGTTCCTGGTGAAGAATTATGCTATCCCTGTATTATCACCCTGTTTCGCCCTTCATCCTTTGCCCTATACAGGCATTCATCGGCCTTTTGTATTATTGTTTCAAGGTTCCCGTTTGAACCTTCCAATACAGAAATATCCGCGATGCCGGCACTAAACGTTATCCGGATGTTGTTATTTTTTTCAAGAACCATATTCTCCACCCTTTGACGTATCCTGTCCATGACCTCGCATGCCTCTTCTTTTAACAGCTCTCCAAAATATACAATAAATTCTTCACCTCCATAACGGGCAACGATATCATAATCACGACATGATGAACTTATTGTACTCGCAAAATTTATGAGAACACTGTCACCAACCTGGTGTCCATAGGTATCGTTTACCTGTTTAAAATGATCCAGGTCAATTATTGCCACTGAAAACTTATGTTTTTTCCTATTGGCCATACCCATCTTAATCTGTATAGCCTCGAAAAAATAATTCCTGTTATAGAGTCCCGTAAGCTGATCCCTTGTTGCCAGGTAATACAGTTCTTTCCTTTCACTGTTCATCTGCAATACCCTTTTTATGCGGGCAAGAACTTCAACCTCGTTGTATGGTTTTTTAATATAATCCTGCGCGCCAATTGACAGACCTTTTGATACGTCTTCACCCGAATCCCTGGCGCTTATGAATATTATTGGAATGGAACGCAAGACCCCGTCATTAATCATTTCATGAGCTATGTCAAACCCATCAACTTTCGGCATCATAATATCAAGCAATACAAGGTCTGGCACATGCTTCTTGATCAATTGAATAGCTAACTCTGAATTCTGCAGGGTAATCAGCGTGTATTCCTGAAGAATTTCATTTAATAGAAAAAGATTGGCCGGTTCATCATCAACCGCAATAATCGTTACCTCTTTTACCACCTGGCCCATCCTCTTTCAACTCTCATTTCTCAGTTCTCGTAACCGTTTATCAATCAACACCTTGTTCACCCGTTTTACAAGAACTTCTTCTTGAAAAGGCTTGGTAATGTATCCATCACCCCCCGCGTCGGCAGCTTTCATTACATCATGTTTCGTGGAATGTACCGTTAAGAACACAATGGGCACATGCCGGTATTGCTCCGAAGCTTTCAACTGTTTCGTCAATTCGAAACCGTCCTCATCCGGAAGGTTTACATCCATGAGAATAATATCTGGAACCGTTTCTTCAAGATTTTCCCACATGGCAGCACCATTTTCCACGCATATAACAATATCATCCGGGAATAACTGGGTTACCAGGAACCGGTTGGCATAGATATCATCAAAAATCATTAGTGTCCGTTTCACTCTTTTCTCCCTGTCATCATAATCAGTCAAGAGTTACAATTACATATAACGTCGAATCAGCCCATCCAACTGGTCTTCGATTATCGGTTTAGAGATGTACGCGTCGAAACCATGGTCAATGATTTTTCGTTTTTCGTCAGGCATAGCCCTTGCCGTTACCGCTATTACAGGTACCGTCTTGTTCATCTCACGTAATATCGTGTATGTCATAAACCCATCCATTTCGGGCATCATAATGTCCAGTAACACGATATCAATTTCATTGTTTTTAAACAATTCCAGGCCTTCCCTGCCGCCGGCCGCGCATATAACTTCGTAGTTATCTTCAAGCATGAAACGTAATGTCTCCCTGCCTGTTTTTTCATCGTCAATGACCAGTACACGTCCCCCGCGAACCTGCTCATCCGGGCTTATGGGGCAATCATCCATCTGCCGGTTATCATAAAGGCGTTTATCAACCCGGTATTCCTGTACGGGAATAATCAACCTCACGGTTGTACCAGAACCCTCTTCGCTCTCCAACTCCAGAAGCCCACCGAGCATTTCGGCAAGATTTTTACTCAGGGCCAGGCCCAGACCGGTGCCGGGGAACCTGCGCCTGGTTGAATCATCGGCCTGGTAGAAAGATTCGTACACGTAGGGAAGCTGATTACTGCTGATCCCTATCCCCGTATCGGAAACTTCGAATACGATCCGTTCCCCCGTCCCCCGCACGTTCAGTGTTATGCTGCCATGCTCGGTAAATTTCACCGCGTTTCCAAGGATGTTCATCAATACCCGGTAGATCTTTTCACTGTCTGAATATATTATTTCAGGGGTATGCGCATCAATATTTACAGAAAATACCACGTCCTTTTTCCCGATCAACGCCAATATTGTTGGCTCAACACCATATATAAAATCATGCAGGTTAAATTCCTCGTTATACACCTTCATCCTTCCTACTTCCAGCTTGGAAAGGTCAAGAATATCATTTATAAGGAACAGTAGTCGACGTCCACTCTCGTTTATCAAATGCAACCCTTCTTGAGAATTTTGATCCATATTCCCGGCCTTCTTCTTTAATACCCCCGATATCCCTATGATGGCATTCATTGGTGTCCGTAATTCGTGGCTCATGTTGGCAAGAAAGGTACTCTTGGCACGGTTAGCCTCTTCCGCTTCTTCCCTGGCCTTTTTCAGTTTTTCTTCAGTTTCCTTCTGCGCGCTTATATCCATGTGAGTACCAAGGGCCCGTACGGGATCACCGTTAATATCCCTTTCCATCACACTGCCACGGTCAAGTATCCATTTCCATGTTCCATCTTTACATTTAAGACGATGTTCTGATTCATACAGTGGAGTCACACCTCGTAGATGTTCCCGCAGGCTCTTCACTACCCCGTCTTTATCATCCGGATGCACCAGGTTCTCCCATGAGTTTATATGAGGTTCAATCTCGTTTACCTCGTACCCCAGCATATGTGCCCATCTCTCGTTGAACACGATCTCGCCGGTACCGATGTTCCAGTCCCACAGGCCAAGGTCCGCCCCCTTCAGGGTAAGATCGAGCCGCTCCCTGCTTTCGGCAAGCTCACGCTCAAAGCGCCTTCTTTCGGTGAGGTCGCGGGATATGCCAAAAATCACCTGTTCTCCATCCCAGTACCCCTTGTTCACCCTTGTTTCAACCGGCAGCTCCCTTCCGTCTTTTTTTACCAGTGGAATGATACAGGTATCAGTAATTCCGGCTATCATTTCGCTGAACACCTTTTCCACTTCATCGGTTCTTCCCGGGGGATGAAGCATTTTCAAATTTTTCCCTTCCAGTTCACGCAGGGTATACCCCAGTTTTCTGCTTACACTGGGGTTTATTTCCATAATGCTTCCATCGCCATCAATAATGAAAATGAGATCATCCAGGCGTTCGAAAAGGCTGAACAGGTTTTTACGGCTTCGTTGAACCTGCTCATTATCTTTTATGCGTATTATTGTACTTCCTACCTGGCCGGCAATGGCCCGCGCAAAGTCACGTACACGACGTGGGAAATCATCACAGGTACGCGAAGCAATATTCAGGGCACCAACAACCCTGCGTTCATGTAATACCGGGATAACGCCAAAGGCTTTCAGTTTCTCTGCTTTTCGAACCGTATCCTTATCAGGCACCTTCTCATAACCGGCAAAAAGAGGGGTTCCCCTGTTGATCAGTTCAAATTGCCTTGTGTCACTGCCAAAGGTGTGAACTTCTTCAACAAAATCGTCTGAAAATCCCATGTGAAAAGCCAGGTCAAGGGTACCGGTTTCGCCGTTAAACATGTATATTCCGGCACCGTCAATCTCGGGCACCGAAACAAGTGATTCAATTATGAGTGTAAAAGAAATGTTGGTATCAGATGTGCTGCCCAGCGCCACCGCCAGGTCACGCTGTATGGCCATCAGGGCACTGGTTTTTTTTAACTCGGTTATATCACTGCCAACCGACTGGTATTCATATATATTTCCATTACTGTCGAATACCCCACGGTCAGTCCACTGCTGCCACCCGTAATTACCATCCGGGGTTTCAACCCGGTGCTGGTAGGTAATGGTAGGATTATCCAGGGTTATTTGTGCAACCCTGTACTTTACTTCCTGTTGTTCTTCTTCCGGAAGGAATGTAAGCCAGTTGACTCCAAGAAGCTCTTCGGGCTTCATGTTAAAGAAACGGCAGTAGGCTCCATTGACAAATGTGAGCATAAAATCCGGGGTAAATCGACATATGAGATCAAGCTGATCTTCAACCACCCTTCGATAGCGGGTCTCAGATTCCCTGAGTTGCTGCCTTAACTGTTCCCTGTCCATGTATTCTGTATTCCGCTTATCCTTCTATAGTCATCACCACCTTTACCATTGTACCAGCTTCACTAAAAAATTCAAGATTTCCATGATACTGCCTCGTATAAGCTTCAACCAGCGAAAGGCCAAAACCGTACGTTTTTTCATCAATTACCTCTCCGGGGATCCCGTTACCATTGTCAGCAACTACGATTTCCATCGTGTCTTCCCCGGTACGTGCCACCGTTACATTGATGAAACCGGAGTCCTTTCCAGCAAAGGCATACTTGTATGAATTGGTGATAAGTTCATTGAGAATGATACCCACCGGAAAGGACTGCTTTGAAGAGACAACTATATCCTCAATATTTGTTTCAATATCCACGGGTATGGACGTTGCCTGGGCAGTTTTTGCCGATTCAACTATAACCGAGAGAAAAGAGATCAGGCTGACATGCTGCACATCATCACGGCGGTAAAGATTGTTGTATATTTCTCCCATCAATAAAATCCTGCTTTTTGCCTCATCCAGGGCATCTTTAACTTCGCTATTATTCGATCTCATAGACTGTATACCCAGCAGGCTGCTCACCGTGGCCATGTCGTTCTTTATACGGTGATGTACCTCGCGGATAAGGAGCTCGCGGTCGTCAAGTAGTGACTGTATTTTCTTCTGGGCCCTGCTCAACTCGGTAATATCTGTCATTACGGTGAGGAGATAGCGTTTACCCTGACTCTCGATCACCTCACCAGAGAAAAGGCCATCGCGTAGAGAACCGTCTTTTGCCCTCACCATCAACTGTACCTGGTTAACTCGTCCCTCTTTCTCAAGCGTATGCGCTACCTGTTTATACATCTCGTCTTCCACGAAGAGATCCAGTTCAACGCTTGTACGACCCATCACATCGTCCCTTTCATATCCAAGTGTTTCCAGGAACGAGTCATTCACATCTACAAGATATCTCTCTGGCAAAATACTCACCGCCATCAATGCCGGGTTGCTGTCGAAAAGTTTCTGAAATTTCTGCAGCGCCTCCTGCACCTTTGTCAGGTCCTTGGATATGCCAAACACGCAATCCTGCCCGTCCCATTTTCCCATCCACACCCGGGTTTCTACCGGCACGTAATCACCGTTTTTAGCGGCAAGCGGCAGGGGACAATAGTCACGCTCTCCCCTTAACATGGCATCCAATATTTCCCCGGCATCATCGCGCAACCTCTCCGGGTGCAGGTCAAGTATACGCATACCGGTAAGTTCTTCAATGGTGTAACCGAGAATCTTTTCAGTGACAGGGTTGGCGTATATTATGTATCCATCAGTTGAAACAATTAGAAATATATCATCCACTGTTTCAAAGAAAGACCTGAAATTCTCTTCGCTGGCTCGAAGTTTTTCCTCCAGTAATTTTCTTTCGCTTATATCACTAAACACCGTAAAGGTTGCAGGGACACCTTCAAATTCAATTTCAGCTGTGGACATAAGCACCACCATCTCCGCCCCGTCAGTCGTTTTCAGGCGAGACTCCATGGCAAAGACGGCACCGTTTTCCCTTACCTCTTTCATGAATCGGTCCCGGTCACGTGGATCGCACCAGAAATCCGGCGCCTTCATCCCCGTGGCCGTATGGGGCTGCACGCCAAAAAACCTGGCAGCAAACTGGTTAATGTAAAGCACAGTTTGATCCGCAACAGACGTGACCACAACCGGGTACAGGGAACTTTCCATCAACAGCCTGTATTTTCGTTCACTCTGGACAAGCTGTTCCCGTGTCCGCACACGCTCGGTGATATCACGGCTGATACCCTGTATCCCAATAATATTTCCATTTTCATTCCTGAGAAATGACATGGATATCTCGACGGGTATTATGCTGCCGTCGGCACGGTAATGCTCCACCTCCGCCGTTCGTGACCTGTTCCAGTCACAGGCCGGGTCTTTTTCCTTCTCCAGTTCATCCGCAAGGATACCAGACAAATGCGTTATGGATTCTTCCGTGAATTTTTCATCAAAGGATCGACGAATGTGCTCTTCCACGGATTCCCCCACCAGCGTCTCTACTGACGGGCTGACATAGGTGGTCTGCAATTCCATGTTGGTTGTCCATATCACGTCAGAAGAGTTCTCCGCCAACAGCCTGTAATGCTGCTCGCTGGTACGTAACTCATCTTCAAGCTGCAGCCGGTCTATGTTTATACCGAGAGTATCCGCCACCATTTTTACCAGGTACACCAATTGTTCATCGAAAAAATCGGTTTCATCGCAATTATCAAGCCCTATGTACCCCCAGAAAATACCCCTGATGTGCACGGGGACAATCAGAATTGCGGTAATACCCTGCTCCTCCAGCAGGGGTCTTTCTTCATCTGGCAGATCCGCCACCCTTACCTTGTACACTTTTCCAGCGCGCAGCTGGCCAAGCAGCTCACCAGAGGGCGATGCTACCGAGTAGGGAAGATCCTGCAACTCGGGATTATCCAACTGTGGTTCCACTCCCTCTGCCACCGATTCGCATACCTGGCTCATCAACAGTTCACCATCTTCGCTTTCGCTGTTAACAAAAGCGTAGGACCGTGACGCGCCTGAAGCTTCCCTCAATATTCCAAGAACAGAGTCAATGGCACCATGAATACACCGAACGGAGGCGAGAATACCGGATATTGCAACCAGGGATTTTTCATGTCGCAGCCTGTTATTGATCTCAATTTCCATCTGTCGCTGATCGGTGATATCATCCGCGGAACAGACCACGTACACAACATCACCCTTTTCATCAAGTACCGGCGTCTTGGTGATACCGATAAGCCGCAACTTACCCGAAGCATGCGGCACCCATTCCTCCGAATAGACGGGAATCTTTTTAGAAAAGACTTCCCGGTTACCTTCCCTGCATATATTAACCACATCTTCGGGAAAAAGGTCATACATGTCCTTGAATGAAAGTTCCTCAACGGTGGTACCGTTAAATTCGGCGTGCGTTCGGTTCACCGCTCCATAGGTGTGCTCATCAGTGAGAAACCAGACCTGCGTGGTAATATTATCCAGTAGAATCCGTTGATTTCCTTCAGCACTGGCAAGGGTCTTTTCCGCCTGTACCCTGTCTGTGATGTCCTGTCCCACGCAGAGTATGCTTATAAACGCACCGTTATCATCAAATACCGGGCGATTGGTCCAGCGTATCCAAACCCGTTCACCACTTGATTTCATGTTCTCATTTTCGTTGATCCGGTACTGATCAGGAATCAGGGTAAGTTCTTCCATCATTTCCGCAAGATTTCTACCCTGAGAATCTTTTTCAGGGACAATGGTACCAACCACGTTGTTACCAATTAATTTATCGGCCGTGTAACCGAAAAAGGATTCGGCGTAGTCATTGCAGAATAGAATGTTACCCTCCGTGTCAAGACGCAATATTACACTTCCCGAGTCTTCCACCAGATCACGGTATTTCTGCTCGTTTTCCGCTTCCCTGTCTTTTGCCCTTTGCTGCTTTATGAGAAGGCCCGTCATCTGCGCGTATGTTTCCACAATATTCCTGTTCTTCAGGGATTTGCCTTTTCCCATGAAGACGGTGAAGTCTCCCAGCATCCTGTTGTCGTTCATTATTTTCACGATGGCCGTTTCGCCGATATTCAACTGTTTTTCAATTTTCTCGGCCTGCTTCGCGGAAATAAGACTGCCGGGCAGTTCTCGAATGTTTGTAAATATGGTAGTAGTACCGCCGGATAATTTCTTTGCCCGTTCCGGGTCATGTTCCCACCTGGTGCCTGTTACATCATACCCAAGTATGCCAGAAACACGGCTGCTATTTGAGGTCGTCCCTGATACCGCGACGGTGGTAAAATAATTACCGTCTTCTTCAAACAGGTTGAACGACACGTAGCGGGCTCCCGAGATGGCCCGCAGGTCATCCGTGATTCGCTGATATTCAATGACGTCACCGGCCTGTTCCAGGAAATCATGGGACGCCCGTGCCAGGCGATAGTTAACGGTGATATCTTCAAAGAGGGTAACGAAATAATCTTTTTCCGGTGAGAATACTTTTACCCGGTAATACCTGTCAAGAGGTTTCGAATACTGTTCAAACTCACTTTCTCCACCGCGCAACGCGATTTCCCCGTAATACGCCACCCAGTCAAATGCCCCGTCACGGATCCCGGGCAGCACGTCGCATACAGTGCGGTTTATGATATCATCTCGGTTCAGACCGGTTATTTCTTCAAACGCCCTGTTTGCTTCAAGGAACCGGTAATCTACGGGTATTCCCTTTGCATCCACGATCACCTGGTGACAGGCGTACGCCATGTTTGCATGTTCTACCACCTTTTTGTATAAACCGTCATTCATATGCATCCCCATGCAATGGTTAGAAACAATAAAAATTATTATACAGCAGTTTCTGGAAACGACAGGTTCTTTACCTGTCCGAACAAAATGCCATGAAACACTCACCCGAGAGTGCAACACTCTTCATATAAACGGCAATATCTGTACCATCCTTTTTGCGCAGCAGTACTTCACCCTCAAGCCGTGTTCCTGTTTTTATTTTCTGAGCAGATGCCGGGTTTTCCCGCGGGTTACCTGGTCGCAGAATATCCATGATAGACATTTCCAGTAATTCTTCTCTTAAATATCCCACCATCTGGCTGGCAGACCTGTTCGCGTCAACAAGCTGCTTTTTACCGTTAAATATGAAGATGGCATCCGGCGCAAGCTCCACGTATGTTCTGTATTTTTCTTCACTTAATCGAAGGGCCTCCTTCGTCTTCCTTTCGGTCGTAACGTCTTGCGATACACCTTCAATCCATTGTCCATTTCCCGATATCCTTGCGGAAAAACGAATCCACATTGTTGCCCCATCCTTTCGCACAAATGGGGCTTCGAAGTTACGAATTGCTCCCTTTTCATTTATAATCGAGATCATCTCCTTCCTGTGTTCTGAATAAAGGTAATGTTCGGCTATATTATAATTATCCATGAACAGGTCCTCAGTATTATCATAGCCAGCAAAATGTGCCAGCGCGTCGTTGGCTTCCAGCATCTTACCCGTGGCAATATCGGTACGGAATAGTCCAACCTGGGCATTCATGAAAAGATTACGGTAGAGTTCTTCGGCATTTTTGAGCTCCTCGTTTGCCATCTCAAGTTCTTCAGCATATTTTCGCGCCCTGAGATTTACCTCGAACAATTCAAAGGCCATGTTGATGGATTCTACTAATACGAACTCACCTGAACTTTTAAGCACGTAACCGTACCGGGTGATGTTTTTCACCTTTTCCACTATTTTCTTTTCCGAATGACTTGTCAGGAACACAATGGGAAGTTCACGTATTTCCAGGATTTTTACCGCGGCCTCGGTGCCGTCAATACCCTTTCCAAGGTCTATATCCATGAGTACCAGTTGAATATCCGATCTCTTGCTAACACATGAAACTGCTTCTTCACCTGTTCCCACGGTAACAACCAGGTAACCATGTTTTTCCAGTACCCGCGCCTGCGACATGGCGATAATAGCTTCATCTTCAACAATGAGAAGTGTTTTATCTTCATCGTAGTGATTCATACATGCACCCCTTTACCTGCTGCTGATCCCGTGTTACCATACAGAACACGGGTAGCAAATCTCGTTTTAGAAGTACAAGATCTGCGATGAAGGAATGATTGTATTTTAAAAACATCAACACATCAAGCAAAATATTGATATACCACAGTATACATGGTATATACCTTTAATGCTTATTTCACACCCGGTTTACAAATACTATATTCTTGCCCGAATTGTTTATTTAAGGTAGGTTGTTTTTAAGTATTCAATAAGCTGGTACCGATTTTCGATACCAAGCCTTGTATATATTTTTGACACACGTTTCTTTATGGTGATCTCCGCCAACTCCATTTTTTTTGCTATCAAGGCATTGGTGGCGCCATCTTCGATATATCGCAGAATGCATTTTTCAATTTCATCAAATTCGGGTAATTCCCTGATACGGATATTTTTCAACATTAATGAATCCTCAAAAGACTCGTTCAGTTCATCAAGTTCACGTATTATCGATTCAATCTGGGATTGCAGCCGAACCTGTTTGACATCAAGCTTTTTTTGAAAGCTTACGTCGGTAACGAAATAAGCGTAATTATATTCAGGCTGATATGGGTTGTCCAGGAACATGCAGATGGTTCTTGTCGCAAGTTCGGTAGAATCAGGCCGTAAGAAATCCGCAAACTCTTCTTTCAAATACTTGTCCGTGATTCTTCGTTTCTTCTGTTTCTTGAACATTTGTCGCTTCATGTATGAAGAAATGCAGTTACCCAACAACCCCTTACGAGAATATCCCGTCATCGACAGAAACACATCGTTAACAAAACGTATCCTGTCCTTATCGTCAGTGAGCAAGATACCGATGGGAACATGCTGCAGCACTTCCGTGAATACTTCATGCTGCCGTTCAACCGTGGTGCTTTGCACCAGCATATCAGTAATATCTATACCCGTTGACTGGTATTCTGTTATTTTTCCACCCTCATCCAGTATTGCCCTGTCAACCCATTTGTACCAGCGTGTACTACCGTCACTGGTCACAACCCTGTGTTCATAGGTTATAACCGGTGATTCTTCACACAGCAAACGGATTTTCCTCTTCACCCTTTCGAGTTCACTGGCCGGTATGAACTTGTATAAATTCTGCCCGGTCAACGTACTTCCTTCGCCGCCAAAACACCTGTCATAGGCACTGTTGGTAAAGGTCAGGGTTCCGTCTTCTGTAAACCGGCATACCAGTACGGGCATATCTTCTATCAGGTTTCTGTACTTTTTCTCCTTCTCCTGTAGCTCCTGCGCCATCTTCTCTCTTTCGCTTACGTCGCTCAATACCAGTACAAGGCCTTCAACGTTACCATTGGAATCACGTACCGGTGCCAGGCTCCAGTCCCAGTAGGTTGTCCCCCGGTCAGGCTGATCGGGATGATGAAACGGCTTTGCCTGCGTTGAATACACCTCCCCAGTTTCTACAACATTTTTGAAGATACGGTAATTATCCTCGTCCGGGTACAGATCAAAGTGGTTCTTCCCGGTAAAATCTTCCGGTTCCCGTTTCCCGTTCAGGGCGTACGCCCGGTTAACCCGTATAAAATTGAAGTCACTGTCCAGGTAGGCTACCAGTACCTGCTGATGCTCAAAGAAACGGTCAAGTATCTCGTTCACCCGGCGCAGACTGTCTTCGGCCCTCTTGCGTTCGGTGATATCGGTGTGGGTTCCTGACATTCGGTATGGCCTGCCTTCGTCGTCCCACTGCACTAACTTGCCGCGATCGTGCACCCAGACCCATGTGCCGTTCTTGTGTTTCACGCGGCATTCAAAGTCGTAGTAATCAAGTTCGCCCGCTATATGCTTTTCAAGCAGCCTGTTGGATTCCTCAAGGTCATCCGGGTGGGCAAGCTGTACCCAGGTTTTAATGGTCACCGGTTCCAGCTCTTCCAGGGTATACCCCACGATCTCGGCCCATTTCTCGTTAAACACCGTTTCACCGGTCTGCACGTACCAGTCCCAGGTCCCAACGTTGGTACCCTCGATAATAAAATCAAGCCGTTCGGCTTTCTCACGCAGATCGGTCATCTCCTCTAATAGTTGTACTTTTGTTTTTAATGTATCATCCACATGCTGCCGCTCCCCGTTGGCTTCACACACTTTAGTGCAAATAGCGTAAAGAGGTATTTGATTATTCAGAGGTCACTGATTTTTTAATTCCCCTTACCAGGAAAAGTACCGCTACCATCTGAACGAAGTGGTACACGCTGTTATGATCGAACTCCCATATAAGAGTAATATGAATAGCCCCGCTGGCCTGAAGCACTGCCCCGATTATAGTAAGCAGGATACCCAGTGTCATCCAGCCTGTCCCGGTTTTCCTTTTTACAAGGTAAAGCCACGCGTAGGCTGACAACGAGAAGATCATGGCGATTGCCTCGTAGGCAATGAACACGATAAAATAATGTTCGATGTACCCTGACAGCACCTGCACGATTACAAAGAAAATGATACCAATAGCCACCATGATTGGAAGGATTTTTCTTGCAGCTGTTTCCCCTTTCAGATCGTAAATTACTCCCACGACAAAAAGTGCAACCATCATACCAAAGAACAGGGTGATGGGTTTCCAGAATAGCTCGTTAGTGCCCTTTGACATTTCGAAGCCATGGGCAACCGCACCGATAAATGCCGAAACTGCAAGAAAAATGAAGACCCACTGCCAGATACCGGTTTTGTACGTGTTACGCTCCTTGAACATGCCAATGTAATAAATACAGGCAACTGCCAGCACGCCCATGATGGCATCGGTAATTGCGGTGGTCTGTTCGGTTGGGATACTTATAAATTCCATGACACGCTCCTGGATACAAGATGACTGGTATTTAATAATGAAAAAACGTGTATGTCAAGAAGCAATTCACCGGGTATTGCAATAATAGTCAAATATTCCAATAGTTTTTTACGATCCTGTTCCCGGAGTTTCGTTACGTGGTAATTATAAACTACAACCCCAAACAAAAAGCCGACACATGCACCGTGTCGGCTTTCTCCTGGAGTTTCCAGCGCTTTGATGAGCGGGAAACGGGATTCGAACCCGCGACGTCAACCTTGGCAAGGTTGCACTCTACCACTGAGTTATTCCCGCGTTGTTTTGCGAGCGGAGGGACTT
>JAGYNX010000003.1 GCA_018399855.1 Spirochaetota bacterium | reverse complement strand
TGACGGGGTAATGAAGTCGATGCTGAGCTTCGATATTGCCATACCGGTATTGAAAGAGGTGACTTCACGGATACAGCTTGATCCAGCCGAGGTAGATGAGATCTATTACGGCACCTGTATACCGGCAGAGTATGCCATTTATACTAACGTACCTGCCCGGCAGATCACGCTGGCCGCGGGATTTCCGGACGATTCAATTTCACTGACCATTGACAGGGCATGCTGTTCATCGATGACGGCACTCAGGCTGGGCTACCAGTCAATAAAGTCCGGCAGCGCCGATATCGTTGTTGCATCGGGAGCGGAGAATATGGGGAATGTGCCGCTTATTGCCCTTGCCGAAAAGTCACGCTGGGGTAACAGGCTGGGACACATGCAGCTTGAAGACGTTTTGTTCGAACTCGGGTACAGCCGCAGGGGGTTCGCCCCGGTAGCTACTGACGCGGGACACGTGGCTGTTGAATACGACGTCAGCCGTGAAGAGCAGGACAACTGGGCACTTGGAAGCCACCAGAAATGGTTTGAAGCCTATAACCGGGGGAAATACGAGGTTGGCGAAGAGATCATGCCCGTGGAGGTTCCCCAGAGAAAGGGTGATCCAATGGTGCTGGATAAGGACGAGTCACCACGGGAGAATTCCTCCATAGAAAAACTGTCAAAACTGAAACCGGTATATGGCAGCCCCACGGTAACCGCGGGTAATGCCCCGGGGATGAACTCCGGCGCCTCGGCCATGGTGATCATGTCCAGGAAGAAGGCCGAGGAGAAGGGGCTGAAAATACTGGGTGTTATCGACGCGGTACAGGCCGCCGCGGGAGAGCCGAAGTACATGGCATGCGTGCCAGCACAGGCCATTGAAAAGATGATGAAACGGAACGATATCACGGTAGATGACCTGGATCTTATAGAGATCAACGAGGCATTCGCAGCAGTTACCCTGGTATCATTGAAGATGCTAGCCGGTAATGATGAGAAGAAATGGCGAGAGCTCATGGAAAAAACCAACGTGAACGGCGGTGCCATAGCTATTGGTCATCCCGTGGGAGCCAGTGGTGCACGGATTACCATGACATTGATGTACGAGTTAATGCGGCGTGGTGGCGGCACGGGAGCCGCGGCCATATGTGGTGGGCTTTCACAGGGTGAAGCTATACTGGTGCACGTGGAGTAACAGGACAGGGGGAATACATGGAGAACTGGAAAGATACGGTTGAAATAATAACCCAGGAGGGACAGATAGCTGTCCCATATACCTGGTGGGTTGGTGATACCGGCAGCAGGTTCCTGATGGCATTACGTGATGAGAAGAAGATACTGGCAAACAGGTGCAGTGAATGTGGAAAGGTGTATGTTCCTCCCAGGAAAAACTGCGGCCAGTGCTTTGTTGACATTGATGACTGGACAGAAGTTGGCCCGGAGGGAACGGTTGAAACATTTACCATAGTTCATTTCAACTATCCTGTACAACCGGTAAAGGCTCCCTTCGCCTACGTTCTGGTAAAACTGGATGGTGCCGATGTAAGTCTTTTACACCTGGTAAGAGATGACATTGAGAAGCTGGGAAAGGGTAGCCGGGTGGTTGCAAGATTCAGCGAAAACAGGACCGGGAGCATACTTGATATAGATTCATTCCAGGTAATAGAGGGGAAGTGATATGAATGATGTTGCGATAGCAGGTGTGGCGCAGACAGGGCATGAGTCCCGCAAGGACAACATGATATATGCCGACATGGTATTTGACGTGGTTACCAGTGCGCTGGAAGACGCGGGGCTTACCCTTGATGATATTGACAGCGTGGTAACCGTGTCCAACGACTTCCTGGATGGAAGAACCATCTCCGGTATGGCGGTTGGCGATGCCTCGGGTGGGCAGGATAAGAATATTTCCACTGTTGAAGGGGACGGTACTTTCGGAGCTTTCTACGGGCTGATGCGTGTCCTGTCAGGTTACGGGGCTTCTATCGTGGTTGCCCATTCCAAGGGAAGCGAGTGTGATATACGGTATGTAACCAACGGCATGTTTGATCCCATATACCAGCGTTTGCTGGGGATTGAGGCCATCAGTGCCTCGGCAATGCAGGCAGGGGAGTATATGCAAAGGTATGGGGTTTCAGAAGAACAGCTTGCAGCTGTTTCGGTGAAGAACCATGGCAACGCCAGGAATAACCCGTATGCCCACCTGCCAATGGATATATCTATTGATGATGTTATGAAATCACGACCAATTGCAGATCCGTTGAAAAAACTTGATTGCGGTCCTGTTAGTGATGGCGCCGCGGCAATTATTATTGCCAGCCCGGAAATTGCGGCAAAGGCAACCTCTACCCCTGTGTGGGTGAAGGGTGTCGCACATTGCGCGGAAGATTACATGATAGGGGACAGGGACCTTGCGGTTCCCGTAGCACTTAAGGATGCGGCACGGCGAGCGTATGACATGGCCGGCATAAAGAACCCGGCTGAAGAACTTGACCTGGTGGAACTCTACGATGCTTTCTCCTACATGGAGCCATTGTGGCTTGAGGGGCTGGGGCTGGCAGAAGCCGGGAAGGGCATGTCCTTACTGGAAAAGGGTGTAACTACCATGGAAGGGAGTCTCCCGGTAAACCCGTCGGGTGGTGTGCTCTCCTCGCACCCGGTGCTGGTCGCGGGGCTGGTGCGGATAATAGAAAGTGTGCTGCAGCTGCGCGGTCAGGCCGGTGAGCGGCAGGTAAAGAATGCCACAAGCGCCCTGGCGCATGGGATAAACGGTCCATGCGGTCAGAGTCATTGTGTATGGATACTAAACAAGGATAAGTAGGGGGAGCTATGAGTCGTCCTGTTGGGATAGTGGGTACTGGCCAGACGGATCACAAGAGCCACAGGCCCGATGTTAATGGAAGAGAGATGATACGGGAGGCGGTTACGCGTGCCCTGGAAGACGCGGAACTGTCCATTAAGGATATTGATGCCATAGTCATCGGAAACATGGATCACTTCGAGTCCATAAACTACGTGGATACCTGGAGTGTTGAAGGCTCTGGCGGTGTGATGAAACCCATAATGAAGATCACCACCGGTGGGACAACCGGCGCGACAGTTGCCCTCGCGGCATATTACCACGTCGCGTCGGGGCTTTTCGACAGGGTGTTGGCTATAGGCTGGGAAAAGAACTCTGAGAGTGATACCACCGCCGCAATTATTACATGCTCTGACCCTATCTGGGACAGGTTTTCCTATTCCGGCGCAATACCAAGCCTGGCAACCGAGGCAACCGCCTACATGAAGCAGTACGGTGCCACGCAGGAGGACGCTGCCCTTATCGCGGTGCGTGACAGGAATAACGCGTTGAACAATCCCCACGCGCACCTGCAGCGGCCCATCACTGTGGATGACGTGATGAATTCACCGATGCTGGCCTATCCCATCAAGCTGCTTGACGTGTGTCCACGAACCGATGGCGCGTGTGCCGTAGTATTCGCGGCGGACGGGGTTGCCCAGAAATTAACTAAACAGCCGGCATGGGTAAAGGCCGGGTCGGTACGGCATACCTTCACCTGGTTTGGTGACTCCACCGATTATGACAGGGGATTGGTGTCCCTGCAGAGGGCGTCTGCCGAGGCATATAAACATGCGGGAATCACCAAACCAGCCGAGGAGATAGACGTGGCGGAGTTGTACTTGCCCTATACCTACGCCGGCCTGAAATGGATAGAAGACCTTGGTTTCTGCGGAAAGGGAGAAGGCGCAAAGTTCGTACGAGAAGGCAATACCGATATGAACGGGAAGATCCCGGTGAATCCATCTGGCGGCGTGATCAGTACCAACTGTATTGGTGCAACGGCACTATTACGGGTTGCAGAGGCGGCAATACAGGTGATGGGGAAAGGTGGTGATCGCCAGGTCGATGGGGCGAAAACAGCCCTTGCCACGGGATTCGGCGGCTGCTTCTGGTCTGACGTGGTGATCCTTGGCGCGCAAAAACCATGAAACATGGAGATGAGGCATATGAGTACTGAACGAAATTATGATGAACAATTAACAGTGAAGTTTACATACCCGATGCCATACAGGTGGTCGGTTGGAGAACATGGGAGCGTATTCTTCAACGAGATAAAGAAGAACAGGCGTTTCGTGGGTGTACGTTGTCCCTCGTGCGGGATGGTGTACGTGCCGCCGCGCAGGGTGTGCGGGCCATGTTTCCGTGAGCTGGATGAAATAGTCCCGTTGACAGACGAGGGTACAATCGTTGCTTTTTCAACGGTAAATTACCCCTTCCTCGACCCGGCAACCGGTGTACAGAGACCCATCCCGTATACCTACGGGTACATACGGCTGGATGGTGCTGATAACATTTTTTCACACATAATAAACGAGACTGACGTAAGCAAGATACAGGTGGGAATGAAGGTAAAGGCAGTATTCCGTGAGCCTGAACAGATGCAGGGGAATATACAGGATATTAAGCATTTTGATATTATTGGTTAGCAGGAGTTGGGGTAATGGGTAACAACTTTTTCAGAAGAGATGACAGGGATGTTCACTTTGTGTTAAAAGAACACCTCAACGTTGAAAGGATACTGGGTTTCGAGAAGTATGCTGATTTTACCATGGATGATTTTGACATGGTACTGGATCTTGCTAAAACAATAGCAGAGAACGAGATAGCACCAACCTTCCAGGATACAGATCGCGAGGATGCCGCCCGTTTCGAAAATGGAAAGGCATACGCCCCCAGGTGCTTTCATCATCTCTGGGACGTGTTTCGTGAAAGCGGGCTTTTTGCCCTCAGCCAGAACCCCGAGTTCGGAGGACAGGGACTGCCGCTGGTTATAGCCGAGGCGGCAACCGAGTTTTTTATGAGCGCCAACTTCGCCTTTGGCACCTATTCAGGCATGGGGCCGGGCCAGGGCGAAATGATAGAGAATTTCGGTTCTGAAAAGCAGAAAGAACTGTTCTGCCAGAAATTATACGATGGAACATGGGGTGGCGCCATGGCGCTTACCGAGCCTGACGTGGGTTCAGACGCGCACATGGTGATCGCGAAAGCGGTGAAGGACGGGGATTATTACAGGATAACCGGTTCCAAGGTATTCATTACCTCCGGCGATCACGATCTAACCGACAACATCATTCATCTTATACTTGCCCGTATAGAAGGGGCGCCGCAGGGAGCGAAGGGAGTATCTCTTTTCGCGGTACCAAAGATATGGGTGAACGAGGACGGCAGCCTCGCCGAGCACAACGATGTACATTGCGTGGGAATTGAACACAAGATGGGACTGCACGGATCTGCCACCTGCCAGATGAGTTACGGGGATGATGGAAAATGTCTTGGACACCTGATCGGAGAGCCCGGAATGGGGCTGGCCTACATGTTTCAGATGGTGAACGTGGCCAGGATGGCGGTAGGACTTGAAACGGCGGCATTTGGTGCAAACATCTACGCCAACGTGCGTGAATACGCCGATCAGCGGGTACAGGGAACCCGGTACGGCGATAAAAGCGGCAAAAGGGTGCGCCTGCTGGAACACCCTGACATTCGAAGGATGCTGTTAACCATAAAGGCATTGCAGGAGGGAGTCAGGGCGCTGGTATACAGCGGCTACCTCATGGAAGATATAGCGAATGCCAGTGACAGCGAGGAAGAAAGAAAACTTGCGAAGAAGAAGCTGGATTTCTTTACGCCAATTATAAAGGGATACAGTTCTGAAAGGATATGGGACATATGTACCATGGGTATACAGCTTCTAGGGGGTTACGGGTATACCTCGGAGTACCCGGTTGAACAGTACGCCCGTGACTGCAAGATCTTTTCCATATGGGATGGAACCACGTATATACAGGCAATGGACTTGCTTGGACGGAAGCTGAAAGGCGGGGAAGGAGAAGCCTACGTGGCCTGGATACAGGAAATACAGGAGTTTATCAGCAGCAAGAAGACAATTGAAGAAATCAGCAGAGACCTTGCACTGCTGGAAGAAGCAGTAGCCGATATAAAATCACTTGTGCAATTATACAACAAATCCAGGGAAGATGATAACGACCTGGTACCGCTTACCGCAACCGCTTTTCTTGATTGTTGTGGCGAGGTGGCAGTGGCATATCTTCTTTTGCAGCAGGCTGATATTGCCCTGCAGAAGGTAGAGGGTCTTTCAGAAGATCATCTGGATTACCAGTTTTACATGGGCAAGGTTGCAACGGCTCAGTTCTTTGCCAGGAATTTTTTGCCAGCCATAAAGGGACGCATGAGGGCGGTAGAGGTTGGAGATCTTACGGCCGCCACTGTTAACGAAGAATGGATTTAAGGAGTGCATGATGGAAAAGGTATACATGGAAGACTACTCGGTGGGTGAACGTTTCGTTTCACCGGCGAGAACAATGCTGGAATCTGATATACACGCCTTTGCCAGCTTGACTGGTGACTGGCACCCGGTACATACCGACGTAGAATTTGCGAAAAAGACACCCTTCGGTGAAAGGATCGCTCACGGCATGTTGACATTATGCGTGGGTAGCGCCCTCATCTTCAGGCTGGGTCAGTACATAACGCTACCGAAGACATTTATCGCCTTTTACGGCATGGAATCTGTACGTTTTGTTAACCCGGTTAAGATAGGCGATACCATACACTGCGAGGTTGAAATAGAAGCACTGGAAACGAAGGACGAGAAACGGGGCATTATTGTTTCACGAAATACTATTAAGAATCAACGAGATGAAGACGTGTGCGTATATACCACAAGGGCGCTGGTTGGAAGAAAACCATTATAAGGATGCTGTTTTGATTGATAAATCAGTCATAAATATGAAACGGAAATGCATGGATTATCACAGGGTTGGGTTGTCAGCATGTGTGTGCCCTGGTCAGGGAGCCGGGATGATGGGTGATGCCGTCCTTGTTGACGGGGGGAAGAGATTCTACGCGGTGGCAGATAGTCCTGACCGTTCACCATCTTCGGCCACTAATTTGCTCACCATGATTGCCCGATCATTGGAGAATCAGAATGTTCCCGATGATGGTGACGATATGACTGCAGTTCTTAATCGTTCAAGGGTACTTGTCGAAAAAACCTTTGAATCAATTGAACCGGGAAATGCGTGTACCTTTACCGGGATACAACTGACAGGGCATGGACATCAAACCGGTTGCGTGTTCATGCATACTGGAGACAGCATGATGTATCATTTCACCAGGGGTGAAGGACGGGTGCAGAACATTACGGTGAAAAATTTCTGGTTGGCAGGCAGGGTGAAGCAGTTGTACCAGTGCGGTTCTATTATGCTGGAACCGGGAGACCTGCTCATGCTGGTTACCGACGGGTTCGAGGAAATTTATTCTTCGGCAGAAGCCAGATCATATATTGAAACTGCTTTTTGCCGGGAAAGAGATGTAAAGCGTATAATGCAGAATATATTGCAACGGGATAACAATGGAATAGAGCTATGGGATGATATCGGTATAGTGCTATTGGATCCCTTTATTCCAAGGGATACGGGTTTTGTTATTCTCGGTGAGGGAAATGATAATATCAATGTAATACGGGGAGATAATTAGCCATGGCCAATAACCTGGTAAATAAGAGAGATGTTGATTTTGTACTTTATGAGCAGATTGGTATTATGGATCTGACAAGAAGGGAGCTGTACTCGATTTATTCAAAAGATGAATTTGACATGGTGATAGAACAGGCCATCAAGTTTGCAGAAAATGAACTTGAGCCTTGTAATGTTGATGGGGACAGGATAGGTGCACGCTGGAAAGATGGTGAAGTTACGTTGCCTGCATCTTTTTATAATCCTTTGAAAATGTTTGGTGAACAGGGCTGGGTGGCAGCCTGCGAAGATCCGGAACTGGGTGGACAGGGATTGCCGCACGTTGTGTTCACCGCATGTAATGAAGTGTTTCACGCTGCCAATACCGCCATAAACCTGTACCCCAGCCTTGCCCATGGAACCTTTACCATGGTTAACAAGTACGGTACCGAGGACCAGAAGAGAAAGTACCTGGAAAAGCTTTTATCCTACGAGTGGGCAGGAACCATGAACCTCACCGAGCCCGGAGCGGGAAGTTCGCTTGCACACATACAAACGAAAGCTGAAAAGATCGATGATATCCATTACAGGATCAAGGGACAGAAGATATTTATCACCGGCGGTGAGCATGATGCCCATCCAAACATAATACACCCGGTACTGGCCAGGATAGAAGGAGATCCACCCGGTATAAAGGGGATATCAATATTCCTGGTTCCCAGGTATCACGTGAAGGATGATGGGACCATTGGTGATAGAAACGATATAACCTGCGCGGGCATAGAGCACAAGATGGGCCTGCGGGGTTCGGCAACATGCCAGATGAGTTTCGGTGACAACGATAATTGTATCGGTGAAATACTGGGTAAGCCCGGTCAGGGTATTCAAATCATGTTCCTTATCATGAACGAAGAGCGGCTCAACGTTGGCGTACAGAGCGTGGGACTCGCGTCGACTGCGTACTTGAATGCCCTGCAGTATGCGAAAGAACGCCTGCAGGGTGTTGACATTCGCAAAAAAGGGTCATCAAGCGAGCAGGTAGCCATCATCAATCATCCCGATGTACGCAGGAATCTTCTTGATATGAAATCAAGATTGGAAGGCCTCCGTGCCCTGATTTACTACACGGCTTACCTGCTTGACCTTGAAAAGGCTGAAACGGACGAGGAGAAAAAACGTGATTGTTTCAACATGGTAGAATTTTTTACCCCCATATGTAAGGCGTACTCATCAGAGGTTGCCGCTGGTATATGCAGTAATGCTGTAAACGTGTTTGGCGGTTACGGGTATTGCCAGGACTATCCTGTTGAACAGTATTTCAGGGACCAGAAGATAACAGCCCTGTACGAAGGAACAAATGCCATTCATGCCAATGACCTGCTGACAAGAAAAATGCGTCTTGGCAAAGGTAAGGTGCTCAGGGATGTGCTGGTAGAAATTGATGCGGCGGTAAAAACCGCTTCGGAGATAGAAGAACTGAAACAAATGGCGGACATGGTTGGTGGAGCACGGAAACATTTTGAGCAGGCAGCTAACTTTTTGCTAGAGCAGCTGTCAGGGGAGAAAGCCATGGAGTCCTTTCAAAAAGCACTGCCCATGCTGATGATAACCGGTGACATGATATTGGGATGGATGCACCTGTGGCAGTGCACGGTTGCATATACGCGTCTTATGAAGATATTCAAGGACAGGGGTGTTGTAACCGGTGATGAGAAGGAAGAAGTGATACGGGACAACCAGGACGCGGCATTTTACCAGGGTAAGATAGTATCGTCCACATATTACATAAATGAAAACATGAAAACCATTGAATCAAGGGTGCAGATAATCATGTCAGGGAATGATGCACCCCTGAGAATGTTTGAGGAGTCATTCTAACATGACTGGCCGCTACGCCATAAGAACCTTCTGTATTGCAGGAACGTCACTTTTAGTGGCGGTGCGGTATTCCGGTGTCCTGTCGAGTATGCCGGAATGCCGCACACCTGCACCTTTTTTTTAAGGTATGGAATTTGAATAATAATATTATTGGAGGAGACGTATATGAAAGATCTCAAGAACAAAAATGTTGTAATAACGGGGGCTGCGGCCGGTATCGGCAGGTTGATGGCCCACGAGTTTGCAAAGAATGGAAGCAACCTGGCATTGATAGATATTGATAAAAAACTGCTTACCAGGACTGAAAATGAGCTTCGCCAGTTTGGAACCAGGGTTATTAAGTATGTCTGTGATATTTCAAATGAGCAAAATGTGAAAGATACGGCAAAGCAGATTAAATTGGATTTTGCACATATTGATGTGCTTGTTAACAATGCAGGGATTGTCAACGGTAAGGAGTTCTCAGATTTATCCGTCAACGATATCAAGAGGACAATGGATGTCAATTTTATGGGTACCGTGATGATGACAAAGCAGTTTTATGATGACATGGTGACTCAACAACAGGGCAACATAGTAAACATAGCCTCATCGGCGGGACTGATGGGAATGGCTAAGATGACGGATTATTGCGCCAGCAAGTTTGCGGACGTTGGATTTTCGGACTCGTTGCGAATGGAGCTTAAGGTAAAAAAAGTAAAAGGTGTGAACATCACAATTGTTTGCCCATACGTGATAAGTACAGGTATGTTTGATGGATTTAAACCTTTATTATTTAATCCTGTTATCAAACCTGAGTATGTTGCAAGGAAAGTAGTAAAAGCGGTGAAGAAGAATAAGACATATCTTTATCTTCCACCAGTTGGTGTATATCAAATACGTGTTATGCTGTTGCTTCCTAAAAAGCTGGTAGACTGGTTGATTCTTTTGCTTGGGGGAGGCAGGGCAATGTCATCTTTCAAGGGTAGCGTGAAGAAATAAACGGTGATTATAATGGCATCAGAATTTTTTACAGAAGAACACGAGATTTTCAGGAATGCAATCAGGGAATTCGTTAAACGGGAAATAAAACCCTATGTGGACGAATGGGAAGAGAATGAGACCTTTCCCAGGGAACTGTATAACAGGGCCGGCGAGGCGGGTTTTATCGGTATTGGTTATCCCGAAGAATACGGTGGCACACCATGTGATATCTTTTTCGAGGTGGTATGGACCGAGGAGATCATACGATGCGGATCAGTCGGTCTTGCCTCCAGCCTTGGCTGCAGTGGTATAGGACTGCCACCCATCCGTGCCCTGGGTACGGGAGAACAGAAGAGAAAGTATATTCCACCCGTATTAAGTGGAGAAAAGATTATCGTTCTTGGTGTTACCGAACCATCCGGTGGTTCAGATGTGGCCAACTTGCTAACCACAGCTGTCAAAAAGGGTGACAGGTATATTGTGAATGGAACAAAGACATTCATAACTGGAGGTACCAGGGCTGACTATGTGACAACAGCGGTGAGAACCGGTGGACCTGGTGCGGGAGGTATAAGTCTTTTGGTAATAGAAACGAATACACCCGGGTTTAGCGTATCTAAGAACATCAGGAAAATGGGCTGGCACGCATCGGACACTGCTGAACTTTCCTTCATGGATTGCGAGGTTCCCGAAGAGAACCTGCTGGGGGAAGAAAACCAGGGATTCAAGGGGATCATGGCGAACTTCCAGAAGGAACGCCTGTACCTTGCCCTCGAAGCGCAGACGGTTGCGCAGATGGCACTCGAGGAATCCATAAAGTATGCGTCTGAACGTGAGGCGTTTGGTAAACATTTGAACCAGTTCCAGGTAATACGGCACAAGATTGCTGAAATGGCCACACAGGTTGAGGCTGCACGACGGTTCAATTACAGCGTTGCCGACATGATTGGGCGTGGAGAGAATGCCTACAAGGAAGTATGCATGGCTAAGAATTTCAGCACCACTGTCTGTGACAGGGTGGTATACGATGCCGTGCAGATACACGGTGGTTACGGCTACACGCGGGAGTACCTTGTGGAACGGTTGTACAGGGATTCACGGTTGTTGTCCATTGGCGGGGGCACGTATGAGATCATGAATGAAGTAATATGCAAGCAGATGGAGTTATAAAAATTGATGGAACTTGACCTTCACATTCATACTAACCGGTATTCCGGGTGTAGTAACATAGACCCGGTGGAGTTGCTGAAGGTGGCAAAAGATGCCGGTCTTGATGCCATAGGGTTGACTGAGCACGGTATTCGCTGGCCCGATGAAGAGATCGTGGAGATTATCAACGAATCGGGAGTGGAAGACCTGCTGGTGTTTCCCGGTCAGGAAGCGGCATGCTACAGCATGAAGGGGGCGTTCCAGGGTGAATTCCTGGTATACGGCTATCCAAAAAGTCTTGGTTCAAACAAGACAGTTGAACAGGTAATCTCTATGGTACATGAGATTGGTGGCGTGGTTATAGCCGCGCATCCTTTCAAGGTTGCCGATGGTGGATACTGCTATTACGGTGCCGGTGAAACAACCTGTGACCTCCCACTGGACGCACTTGAGATAGAGCATCCCTCTTATGGGGAAGAATCCAGGAAGAAGGCAAAAGACTGTATGGTAAATATGGGAATAAACGGTCTTGGTTCCAGTGACGCGCATGACTTGAAGGACGTAGGAGTTTGTAGAACGATCATTGATACGACAATTACCACAATGGATGATCTTTGCCGGGTTATTCGTACCGGGAAATTGAATCCTGTACGTAGAAGGAAGGTGCGGCACATATGAGTATCAACGCGGTTAAAAATACCTGTACCAGGTTTTTGTTATTTTCCGATACCCATGGCAGCACTGCTCCACTCCACCAGGTGGTACAGATGGAAAGCCCATGTGATGGAATTTTGCATTGCGGTGATGGACTGGCTGACCTGGAGGGTATACATGAAAAATATAATATACCGGTGTACCGGGTAGCGGGTAACGAAGATTTTATGTATACCGATGTTCCCGACCGTCACCTGCTCGTAACTGATTATTGCGTGATGCTTATGGTGCATGGTCACCAGTGGGATCTGAATCCATATTATGATAAAGAATTTATGTATAAGAAGTACTCTGCTATGGCAGAAGCCGCCAGTTATGATGGGGCCAGGATACTCATCTTTGGGCATACCCATAAAACGGCGATAGTCTGTATCAATGGAATCTGGCTTATAAATCCAGGTTCAATGTATAACGATGGCAGGTCAGCCATGAATTACATGGTAATGATAGAAGAAAATGAGCTTATAACACTGCACCTGAAAGAATTTACCGGGTCTGCCTGTATTACCAGGGATGCGGTAAAGATCCATTGTAAAAAAGAAAGAGGTAGTAAGAGCAAAAAAGAGATTGATCAGTCAATCAGCTATAACCTGTCCGGGGGAAAATTACAAAATGGGGGTACATATGAGTACTTTAACCAACAAGAGTGAGAATACAATTAACAAAGTGTTCAAGGCAAGGGTTGAAAAATACGGTGACCGGTTTTGTGTAGAGAAAAAACTGAATGGAGTCTGGGAGAGTGTCACATGGAACCAGTACTATGAAAGGTCCAGGAGTACGGGCCTGGGGTTGTATGAAATGGGTCTCCGTAAAGGTCAGAGCGTGGCCATACTATCACAGAACAGGCTTGAATGGATATTTACCGACATGGGTACACTTGGCATCGGGGGG
Organism: Spirochaetota bacterium; assembly: GCA_018399855.1. Classification (GTDB taxonomy): domain Bacteria; phylum Spirochaetota; class UBA4802; order UBA4802; family UB4802; genus M55B154. The sequence continues at coordinate 17,153 of JAGYNX010000003.1, read as the reverse complement.
TTTGTGGCTCCCATATACAATACTGTCAAGGCTGAAGAGGTTGAATTCATTCTGAATAACTCGGAAGCCAAAATGGTTGTTCTGGAAGATGCCGAACAGCTTAATAAGGTTCGCGAGGTCATTCCTAATTGTCCAAACCTTTCCATGGTAATTGTTATAGATCCAGCCGGATGTACCCTGACCGAGGGAAAAGAAATGACCTTTAACCAGTTGATTGAAAAGGGCAGGATGAAATACCAGGAAGACCGTGAATTGTTTGATACACTTGCAATGGCTGTTACGCCTGACGATATGGCCACGTTGCAGTATACATCAGGTACTACCGGGCTGCCCAAGGGAGCAGTACATACCCATGGAACTCTGATGGCAGAGATATGGGCTCTTGACGCGGTTGAACCAAAGTACGGGTATGAAACCGACCATGTAGTGGGTTTTCTGCCATTGAGCCACATCTTTGAGCGTGTGCCGGTACACTTTTACGTGATGTATCGGGGTATTACCAAGTCGTACGCGGAATCTATTGACACCGTGGCCGATGACATCAAGGAGAAAAGCCCTACCATCCTTTTTGCCGTACCAAGGGTATTGGAAAAAATTTACCAGAAAATGCTTCTTACTATTCGGGAAAAGCCTCCTGTTGTGCAAAAACTTTTTGCCTGGGCACAGGGAGTTGGAGACAGGGTAAGCGAATGCAACGAGAAAAAGGAACCGGTGCCCTTTGGCCTGAGGATAAAACACAAGATCGCCTATGCGCTGGTATTCAAGAAATTGCAGGAAGCCCTTGGGGGTCAGATCAGGTGGATGTGCGCGGCTGGCGCGCCAATAGCTCGTGAGATTGTTAACTTTTTCAACGGTGCGGGGATTTTCGTCCTCGAGGGCTATGGCATGTCAGAAGTTGCCGGTGGCGCAACACTCAGTAATCTCAACGATTTCAGGCCAGGGTCAGTGGGAAGGCCGTTGCCCGGTATTGATATCAAGATAGCCGATGACGGTGAGATGCTGATGAAAGGAGATATGCTGTTCAGGGGATACTGGAAACTTGAACAGGAAACGAAAGAGGCTTTCGACAAGAACGGATATTTCTATACTGGCGATATCGGCATGTTCGACGACAAGGGTTTCCTCTTCATTACCGACAGGAAAAAAGACATAATCATTACTTCCGGTGGAAAGAACGTGGCTCCACAGAAGATAGAAACATTGTTAAAAGAAAACCCATTGTTCGCGCAGGCCGTTGTGGTTGGAGACAAGAGAAAGTATCTTACCTTGTTACTCAATCTTAACTACGAGGTGGCAGGACAGTTGGCAAATGATAATAACATTTCATTCAATGACCCGGAAGAGCTTCGTGACAATGAAAGTTTCCTGAAGCTGATTGATAGTTACATTGAAGACGTAAATAAAGATCTTGCACAGTATGAGACAGTCAAAAGATACAAGATCCTTGAGAACGACCTGACACAGGAAGCTGGTGAACTCACAGTTTCGTTGAAGGTTAAGAGGAATGTAGTTCAGAAGCATTACCAGAATGTTATAGATGAAATGTATAAGGATGAAATTGCATAGAATAGTCGATAAAATACTACAACAAGATTGACTGACAAGTCAATCTATATGACTGAGAGGTGAAGATCTATGTCAAGAAAAGTCATTATTACATGTGCCCTTGTGGGTTCTGCAACCCGCAAGGAGCAAAACCAGGCTGTGCCCTATACTCCTGCCGAACTGGCTGCGGCGGCGCACGAGGCATATAGTGCAGGGGCTGCCATGGTTCACATGCACGCCCGTGAAGATGATGGTCAAAATTCGGTTCGGGTTGAGCGAGTAAAGGAAAGCTACCTTGCCATCAGTGAAAAGACTCCTGATCTTATCGTAAACCTGACATCGGCCCTTGGTATGGGTGCAACATATGAGCAGCGTATCGGTCAGATCGTGGAAATCAAGCCGGAGATGGCATCCCTTAACATGGCAACCATGAATTTCGCAGCTGTTAACAGGAAAACCGGGGATATCATTGCTGATTATACATTCGAGAACAGGCTGGAGAAGATCAAGGAATTCTCGAGGTTAATGTATGATGCGAAAGTAAAACCGGAACTTGAATGTTACTCTATGGCAGGTCTTGAAAATTACTATTACCTGGAAAATACAGGGTATTTTACCAGGCCGGTGAATTTCAACTTTGTATGGGGGGTGTGCGGCGGTGTTTCCTTCAGGCCGGGTACCTTCGTTGATATGGTGGCAAACCTGCCCGCTGACGCAAACTTTACCGCTTGTGGGGTGGGAAACCAGGAATGGCCAGTGATTACCCAGTCCATAATTTGCGGAGGTCATGTTCGGGTTGGACTTGAAGATAACGTGCGTATGCCCGATGGCAGCATTGCCAGGAGTAATGCTGCACTTGTGTCACATGCCGCGAATATCATTGAGTTACTTGGACATAAGGTTGCAACGCCGGATGAAGCACGGGAAATACTGGGCATACGATCATGACATCCAGGAGTAAGGAGAAAGATACAATGCAGACAATAGATCTTAAGTCGGGAAGAAATGAACTATTCACTGATCCTGATCCTGATCACGCAAGGGAATTTTTCAGGAACAAGTCACGGGCGTTAAAACCCAAGCTTTCCACTGTTAGTAAGGTGGTACGTGATATGATCAGCGATGGCGATTATATTGCAATTGGTGGTTTCGGTGCTATACGGGTGCCCAATGCCATCGTGCACGAGATAGTTCGACAGGGAAAGAAAAACCTGGGTTTTGCGGGGCATACAAGCACCCATGATTTCCAGGTGCTTGTTGGAGGCAACTGTATCAGCAAGTGTGACATTGCTTACATTGTTGGACTGGAAGCACGTGGTTTGTCCCCCAATGCAAGGCGTGCGGTGCAGAACGGAGAAATACAGCTTACCGAGTGGACCAACGCTACCCTTTCATGGAGACTGAAGGCTGCAGCCATGGGATTATCCTTCCTGCCTGCAAGGAACATGCTTGGTACCGATACCTTCAATTACAGTGCAGCAAAAGAAATCGAATGTCCATATACCGGAAAGAAATTCGCGGCTTATCCGGCACTGTACCCTGATTTTGCCGCTATACATGTGCACGAAGCGGATGAATATGGTAACTGCAGGGTAAGGGGTGCAACAGTATCTGATCAGGATCTAGCACGCGCTTCAAAACGGGTGGTCATTACCACCGAGAGACTGGTGCCTACCGAAGAGATCAGAAATAATCCCGAAGGAACCTTTATCCCATTCTGGTGTGTTGATGCAGTAATCGAGGTGCCCTATGGAAGTTACCCCGGAAACATGCCCTATGAATACTTCTCTGATGAAGCGCATATTAAGGAATGGCTCACCGTGGAGAAGGATCCGCAGGCCTTCAGGGATTTCATAAAGAAACAGGTGTATGACACTAAGGATTTCTATGAGTACCTGGCATTAAATGGTGGTATTGAGAAGATGTCAAAACTGCGCAGGGAAGAATTCCTTATCAATGGCAACGGGGGAGGTGAATGAAATGAGTGATTACAATGACATGGAACTGATGATATGTGTTGCGGCACGGAACCTCGAAGACGGTGCTACTGTTGTAGTGGGTACTGGTGCCCCCTGTGCCGCTTCCATGCTGGCCCAAAAAACTCACTCGCCCAACCTCTGTATCATGTTTGAGGCTGGTGGGGTAGCACCTATACTGCCGTCAATGCCCATATCAGTTGGTGATTCACGAACTTTCCACAAAGCCTTACTGGCAAGTTCCATGCCTGACATAATGGAAACATGTCAGCGCGGCATGGTGGATTATACGTTCCTGGGAGGTGCCCAGATAGACATGTTCGGGAATATCAACTCAACCATGATAGGGGACGATCACGCCAAACCGAAGGTGCGTTTTCCCGGGTCAGGTGGCGCCAATGATCTGGCATCACTGTGTTGGAATGTGATGATGATGACAGTTCAGGATTCCAAGCGGTTTACCGAGAAACTGGATTTTATCACTTCTCCAGGATATCTGACTGGTGGTAACAGCAGGTACGAGGCCGGTTTGCCAGAAGGAAGCGGTCCGTTCAAGATCGTGACTAACATGGCTGTGATGGGGTTCGATGAAGAGACCAAGCGTATGAAGGTGCTTTCCGTCAATCCGGGCTATACCAGGCAGGATATACAGGATAATTGCGGGTTCGAGCTATTGTGGGCGGACAAGCTGGAGGATACCGATCCCCCACACGAAAACGAGTTGAGAATACTGAGGGAAGAAGTCGATCCCCACAAGTACATCATAGGCAGGTAGAACGATGCGGCACGAGGCACTTGGTAGAGTCAATGACAGAATAGAAATTGTTGGTCACCATGTATATCCGGGTTACCTGGTCAGGGGATCGAAGATGACGGTCATGATAGAGGCCGGTATAAACATCCTGGGTCCCACCTATTACGAGGGTATTACCGGGATATTGGGGTCTTTTCATGATCTTGATGCGGTACTGGTTACACACGGTCATTATGATCATCTTGGTGCATTGCCGTATCTAAAGAAACGATCACCTGGTTTAAAAGCCGGCGGGTTCCATACTGTTGAAGCGTTATTGCAGAAAGAGAAGGTTATAAAAAACATGAATTTTCTCAGTGCAGAGCTTGTGGATTATTTCCCTCAACTGGTACGTGAAGACATTTCTCCCGGGGAACTTGCCATTGAAGCGGTTACATTTGAGTACAGCTTAAAAGAAGGTGACAGTATTGACCTCGGTGATCTCACAATTCATGTATACGAAACACCCGGGCACACCAGGGACCATCTCTCGTTTTATATCCCTGAAATGGGTCTGCTTTTCCCCGGTGAAGCACTTGGAAATCCAATAATTGAGCTACCGGGTGAAGTGAAAGTGGAGTTTCTGTCATCATTTTCAGAATACCTGAACTCAATTGAAAAACTGATGAGGCTGCGTGGTGACGTAACGATGATGGCAATGTCCCACCTGTATTATTATGACGGTGAGGATATACAGGGATTCTTCGACAAGACATACAATTCTACCATTCGCTACGGGAACCTGATCGAAGAGTATCTTGATCGGGCTGATGGAGATATTGAAAGAGCCTGTTCAATAATGGTTAAACGTGAATACGACGAAAAAGGGACGGTTTATCAGGAAAGGAACGCGTACATATCCAACGTAACGGCACAGGTGAATGCGGTTGCGATGAGTCGTGATTAATAGCAAAAAGTGTTTTGGTTTTATTACAATAATAAAGGAGTGAGAGAATGATTACATTTAGCGAGAAACAACTAAAAACTCCAAAAATGATGAGACCGGTTTACCTGGTAACAGCGGGGCAGTCTAAGTTTGACCGTGCCCAGCCGGATAAGCGGACCGAGGAGTTGTGTGTTGACGCGTTGACGCAGGCTGCCGAGTTGATCGAAATGACACCGGCAGAACTGAAGAGCCACATACACACCTGTTATTACGGTCATTTCGCCGATCATTTTGGAGACCAGCTGCTGGGTGAAGCTGTTATTCATGACAGGCTTGGCCTTGATCCACTTGGCAACATTGGTATCAAGACGGGTGGAGCTACCGGCGGGTCTACGCTGTGGGAAGCCGCCAAGGCGGTAGCGTCGGGGTATTCCGATTGCGTTCTTGCCATGGGATGGGAACGAATGGACGAGGTACCCACGGATGAGGGGAACTTCCTCATATCATGTGCCGCTGACAAGGACTGGGAGTCACCCCTTGGTCATATATATACGGGGTATTATGCTGTTATGGCCCAGAAGTACTGGCAGGTATTTGGGAAGCAAGAAGACTCATTCAGGAAAACATTAGCGGAGATATCGGTGAAACACCATGGCTATGCTCGTTTTAATCCGTACGCGCAGGCGCCGATGAAGATCACGGTTGATGATGTTCTGAATTCACCGGTTGTTGCGAATCCACTGCGTGCCCTTGACGCGTGTGTTATGAGTGTTGGTGCGGCATGTGCCATTATATGCGACGAGGCTACCGCCATGGAGCTTTCGAAAAACAGCAAGCACAAGCCACTGAGAATATGGGTAACCGCGGCGTCGCATACCCTCAGACCCGCGGACAGACGTGACATGGAAATTCCCCTGCTGCCCAACGAAAAAGCAGACCAGTACAAGGATCTCGGGGAACGGTTTCCCGGTGGTGACAGGTACCCCGGTTTCACCGGTTTCCTGGCGGCACGTATGGCAGCCTACTATGCCTATAACATGACAGGCGTAAAAGATCCAACCGAGGACTTCGACGTGATCGAGCTGCATGACGCCTTTACGATCAGTGATGTACAGAGCTACGAGGACGTTGGTATACGGCCTTATGGAGAGGGCAGGGATTACGTTGAGTCTGGAGACTGCTATCATACAAACCCGAAAACGGGGAAACCCGGCAAGCTGCCGTCCAACCTTTCGGGTGGCCTTATCGGCTGTATGCACGCGGTAGGTGCAACCGGAATCATGCAGGTTTTCGAGATAGCCACGCACATTTGGAACAGGTGGGCTGAAATTCACGGTGACGAGAAGCGGTGGAAAGAATTCAACAGGGAGAAACCTTCAGACTGGACCAATCTCCAGGTGGAAGGGGCAAAGCGGGCAATGGCTATTAGCCATGCCGGCGTGGGGTCCCACGTAACGGCCACAATCCTGATGGATCCCGATAACCTGATAAAAGAAGATGCCTAAAAGGAGAGTTAACTATGAGTATGTTCGGACAGGTATACGTAAAAAATAACCAGTACAAGATAAAAGGTGATTTCCATCATCTTACCCCTAACATTCCCATTCGTAGCGCGGATGAAAACTGGAAGTTGCTTGGAGTAACTAATCCACGTGACATGACCTACATTCATACCTACGGGGGGGAGGCAATATTTTTCGAGTCCCTTTCAAAAGGGAAATTAATGGCATCACGGTGCGATAATGACAAGTGCGAATTCAAGGGAACGGTGTACCAGCCATTCCGGATCCACTGTCCCGATTGCCTGGGAAAAAACACGGTAATAGATATGACCGACCTGGCTAAGAAGACGGCAAAGGTACATACCTTCATGGTATGTGAACGGTCTGGTGCGTTTAACCTTCTTGATAAGCCAATCAAGTTTATCAACGTTGAGTTCGAAGGGGTGTCAACCATCCTCATGGGGTACCTCTCTGTTGGTGAGCCAAAAATTGGCATGAAGGTAACACCAATATTCAACACGCTGGATCCCACTTACACCATACTTGATCTTTCATGGGTGCCTGAAGGAACCCCTGAAAAAGATTTACCCCGCGGATTCAGCTTCTAGGCAGGATTCATGGTTTATGCTCTTTATAATGCGGCACAGGATACTTCAAAAAACCCTCGGACCGCCTGTGTCGCATCTTTTTATATAAAATGGTAATGAAGGGTAACAGGAGGTGTGGAAATGGCGACTAAATACAAGGGCTATACTGGCAGGGTGGCAAAGGTTGACCTGACCAGTGGCAAGATCACTGATTACGAAGTATCAGACGAGGACAGGGAACTGTATCTCGGGGGACGATATCTATCAACGAAGATACTGATGGACGAACTTACACCAGGCATAGATCCCCTTTCCGAAGACAATATCCTCATCGTAATGACGGCCCCGTTAACGGGCACCAATGCCCCCAGTTCAAGCAGGTATGACATTTCGGCCAAGAGCCCGTCAACAGGCATGATCGGTCATTCCAACAGTGGGGGGAGTTTTGGTATATACTTAAAACGCTGTGGCTTTGACGCGTTGATGGTGACAGGAAAAGCTGCGGCCCCGGTTTACCTGTACGTGTCGGAGGATAAAATCGAGATAAAAAAGGCGGGAGACCTCTGGGGAATGAACACGGAGGAAGCCCAGGAGAAAATGATATCGCTGCATGGCAAGGGTGGCACTATGTCAATTGGCCCCGCTGGTGAGAACCTGGTAAAATATGCCACCATTGCGTCCCAGGAGCGAATGCATGGAAGAACCGGCATGGGTACTGTTATGGGCTCCAAGAAATTGAAGGGAATGATAGCAGTGGGGAACAAGACGATTGAGCTGGCACAGCCAGAGGAATATAAATCATACATTAAGAAATGGATACAGCAGTTAAAACAACATCCTGCCACGGGTGAGATGGCACCACGACTTGGGACTGCGGGGTTTCTTACGGCATTGTCCATGAAAAATGCCCTTCCCACCAAAAACTTCAGCAGCGGTACCTTCAAGGACGCCTACATGATCGGCGGTGAACGGCTGGCCGATGAATTCCTGAAGAAAAACAGCGGCTGCCTCTCATGCCCAATACGCTGTGGCCGGGTGGTAGAATTAGATGGGAAGGATATTAAAGGACCTGAATACGAGATACTCTGCCTGCTAGGTTCCAACATGCTCATAAACGACATGGAAGCTATCATACGATGGAACTACGAAACGGACTTGCTGGGGGTTGATGCAATTTCTGTTGGAACCGTAATAGGTTTCGCGGCGGAGTTGAACGAAAAGGGGTTATGGAAAAATGGAATAGAATTCGGCAAGAAAGACAACATTTCAGACGTTATTCGGAGCATCGCCTACAGGGAAGGTATGGGTAATGACCTTGCCGAAGGTGTACGTTTTCTTAAGAACAAGTACGGTGGTAAAGATTTTGCGCCAGAAGTAAAGGGACTGGAAATACCCGCCTATGAACCCCGGGGCGCGGTAGGCCATGCGCTTGGATACGCAACCGCGAACAGGGGGGCATGTCATCTTGACGGTGGCTACATGATATACTTTGAGGCAACGGGACCCGTAGTTCTCAACCAGTATCACTGGCGTTCTAAGCCATCATGGGTGGTTCTTGACCAGAACCTTCTTTCGGCGATAAGCGCGGGCGGGAACTGCCTGTTCACCGCATGGACCTTTGTTCCCGGTGTTGCCTACAAGGTGCCGGGAAGCAAGGTCATGTCTTCAATGCTTACCGGGATATTAACCCACACGTGGTACCTTATAAGCCTGACGGTGCGGGCTCCCGCCTGGCTGCTGAAGTTTCACCTCCCATTGCTGCCACACACAAAGGCAATAAAGATGGCCACGGGGATGAAGTTTGACTACGGGAAATACATGGCCGTGGGAGCACGGGGGTATACCCTGGAACGACTTTTTAATATAAGGGAAGGACTTACGAAGGAGCAGGATTCACTACCGGAACGTTTTACCCGGGAGTTGCAAAATCCCGGGAACAAGAAATCCAGGGTGCCATTACAGAAAATGTTACCCGGTTACTACAAGTTGCGTGGATGGGACCGAAATGGAGTTCCAACCAGGCGAACATTGAAAAAGCTGAAAATTAACGTATCCAGCCAGGCCAGGGAATAAACAGGGTATGAGACAGAGATTAATTGAGCGAATATTCAACTCGGTACATCGTGGGGTTTCATTTGGTTTTGCCATTGTACTGTTTACCCTTTTCTCCGCGTGGGTAGCGGCTGGATACGCGTATACCTTCATCTATGCCACCATCGAATTTACCAGCAGTGAAGCCGTATACATGGTAAAGGTGCTTGGCATTGGACTGGTAGCAGCAACAGTGGTTCATGCTCTCCACTTCGGGTTGCTGCACCGGCTGGGGCTTTCAGGGTTTTCCAGGAGTATCCGGCTGTTAAATGGTAAGCTGGAAGATGTAAGAGACCTGGATGATGAAAATGAACTGGAACATATAATAGACGCACTGTATTCCATTACAAGGCAGAACTTTCTGTTCTCCAGCGTATACTCATTCTTGTTTGTTATCACGGCATTTGCGCTCTACATGCAGTTTTCACAGAAAGTAATGGACAGCATTCTTATGCTGGTGAGTGGGCTGGCTGCCTGCCTCATATACGGGTATTTTACATTTGTGATTTCGGAATACCTGACCGGACCCCTGCGAGTAAGACTGGAGTTTGATCTTTACGAAAAAACGGGACTGTGGAAAAACAAGTATTTCTTCAGCATACGGATAAAGACAATCTTTGTCATATTGCTGGTTCTTCTGAGCATGGTGTTGCTTGTTATCACCATCACCAGGACACACGATACCTTCAGAATGGCATTGTTCATCGGTGAGAGCGTGTTCACCATCGGTATCATAATTGCCATACTGGGAAGTATGCTCACATTATCATTGAGGCGAATTAACCACGCAACGGCTAATCTCGCGGATGGTCAGAAAGGTTTTTTCTTGCCTTATTTTACATCTCGTGAAATAATCGATTTCTCTCACTTATACAATATTGCTGCCAGAGAAATCTTTGAACTTAGAACCGAGCTGCAGCAGAAGGTAGAAGAACGAACGGAAGAGTTACGTGCCGCACTTGAAGAGATGGAAGCGGTGAACGAAAACCTTCTCAACACCAATGATGCCCTGGAGAATGCACGCAGGCAGGCTGATCTTGATATGAAGATTGCTGCAAATCTCCAAATGGCATTGTTTCCCCTGCGGGCTCCCCGGGTGAAGGGCTGGGACATCGCATTTGCATTCATGCCGAAATCAGGTGTATCAGGTGACCTTTTCGATTTTTATTCAGATGGTGAACAGTTACGTGGTGTCATCCTTTTCGATGTTTCAGGACACGGTATTGCGTCAGGACTTATTACCATGATTGCCAGAACGGTGATACGACGGCATTTCAACCAGGGGTGGGACAAGGGGTTGAGCACGGTTTTACGTAACATTAATGCTGACCTGATTGAGGAGATCGGAAGTTCGGATTTCTACTTAACCGGATTAATACTTCGTTTTAAAGAGGACATGGTAGAATATGTAAACGCTTCTCACCCGGATATATACATAAAAAAGGGGAATGCCGTGCAACGGATAAATCCAGCGGGGGAAAGCGTGGATTTCAAGAGCTTTTTCCTGGGATGTCACGATATGGCAAGCGAGGCAAAGGTAGTAAAATTCAAATATAAAAAAGGATGCACCCTTATTATTACTACGGACTGTATTTACGAAAGTAAAAATGCTAGTGGAGAACAGTACAACGATTCACGCCTTGAAAAATCGCTGCGGGATGCGCCGGATGGAAAGTCTAAGGAGATATTGGAATACCTGCTCAGGAATTTTCAGGATTTTACCCGTTCATCTGAATTAGATGATGATCTTACGGTAATAGTTATGAAGCAGGAGTAGCAGGATTGAAGATGTAATAACGATAGCGCAGCGAGGTTTGTGGATATGAAGTCAATTTTCAGTTTCTTTTTTCACTTAACGTCCCGACAGGAAGCAACCAACTATCTTATCGGTGTACCACTTGCGGTTTACATAGTGATCTTTTGCGGTGACATGCACGGCGATATGCTGCATGGCCTGTTGATGGGGGTAGTCGTGGCTGCCATGGTTGTCACACCGCCGGGCGTGCTTCTCAATTACCTGCGAACAAGGAAAATATTGAAACCCCTTTACGATGATTCAACCGATGTTGAAACACTGAAAAAGGTGAAGGAAGAGCTTTTCCGCGAACCTTTCCGGCACGGGATTTCGGTAGTACTTCGATGGTTTGGAGCCATAGGCGTGGCTTTCATGGTAGGTCATTATCTCACCGGATTTAACGCTTTTCACGTGGTGGTCCTTGTCATGATATTGTCGGTTACCATGCCATCGGGCTTTGTCTACACCTATTTCATCACCGAGAAAAACCTTGCGCACGTGTTGCGCGATAAAAGGCTGTCAAGTATCACCGATTTTAACCGTAAACAATTTTCCATGCTGAAAAAGATAACCATGAGCCTGGTCATAGTGATATGGTATCCTTCGGTAATACTTTCCTTTATCGTGTACGAGATATCTTCGGGAATTATTACTTTTACCAGCATCGGGAACCATATCACATTCATACTTCTGCTACTCTTCGTAATACTGGTAATGATTATTTTCATGCTGACAAGCTCACTGAAAGCCACACTGAAGGATTCCGAGAATGGATTACAGATGATGGCAGAGGGCAAGCTGAACGTGTTGATACCCGAAACTACCGCAGATGAGCTTGGTTCAATGGCCGGAAAAATCAATGAACTGGCCAGCAGGTTCAGGCAGGTAGTATCAGCTTCTACTGATGTTGCACATAACGTAAAATCGGGTTCCGATGAGCTTTCGGAATACATGAACAGCGTATCGGTTGGAAGTATGGACGTGGCATCCTCAATCGAAGAAGCTTCTGCTGCCATGGAAGAGCTTGGTTCTTCAAGCGCAAGTATTGAGGATAATTCCAAGAAACATACTGAGTTAACCACGGATATAGGTGAGGAGATTAAAACGCTTCTTGAAAGCGTGGAGGATTTCAGCAAAAAATCTGAAGACGTATTCAATGCCGCGGAAGAATCCAACGAATGTATTACCAGTGCAGGCTCGGTACTCCAGGATGCGCAGGGCACAATCAACCAGATCAGTGTTATAAGCGAAACTGTGAACCAGGCCATAGATACTATAAAGGACATTGCTGACCAGGTGAACCTGTTGGCCCTGAATGCGTCAATCGAGGCGGCACGTGCTGGAGAGTATGGTAAGGGGTTCAGTGTAGTTGCCGACGAAATATCCAAGCTGGCAGATAATACACAGCTCAATGCTGATTCAATCATTAATACTATTCGTGAAATAGCAGTAAACGTGAAGAAAGGTATAACGTCCATGGAAATGCTGCAATCATCTTTTAGTGATATCCAGTTCAGGGTGAACAATACCATAACGTTAATGACGGCCATCTCTGAACAATCCAGTGAGCAGAAGCAATTGACTTATCGTATGCGGCAAAGGGTGGATGACCTGGGCATGATGGCAGCCTCAAACCTTACAGCCACAGAAGAGCAGACAAGGGCCCATAACGAGATAATGCTGAGCCTTGAGAATGTATCTGAGACCATGAACAGGTTTACTGAAAAAACATCAATGGTGTTGGAGAAGTCTGTTTCCCTGGCGTCTAACGCGGATGAACTTGCCGGTACAATAGATTTTTTTGATATAAATGGTAAAGAGCGCGAATAGTGAAAGCAGTTGTTACTTGCATATTGAACCTGTTGCTGCTATCAGCTATTTCATGTAATTCAAGTACCATGAAAGATGGAATAACGGAGCACAATGAGGGCAGGGACAGTGTATCACTCGTTGATTACATGGAGGACAGTAGTAGCACATTGACCATTGAAGATGTTATTAACCGAGAATCAGGCTGGACACGGTATCGAAATGATACGGGTACCAGTAATTTTGGATATACCTCTTCTGCATTTTGGTTTAGGATCAGGATAACACCAACTGCTGACATGCGCAAACTGTTTGTGAAAATCGGATATTCAATGCTTGATGAACTGTGTTTTTGTTGGTATGAGTCAGGAAAATGGGACGAGGTAATTACCGGTTCAGATTACCCGTTTCACACAAGGCCATTTGACCATGAGCACTTTGTCTTCAGTGTGCCAGTTACTGGTAAAGCCATGACATGTTACCTGAGGGTGAGAAGTGGAAGTGCTGTGCATGTTCCTATCAGGGTGATTGATGAGCTTACATATCACAGGAATAATGTTGATTATCATACCGGGATAAGCTTTTTCTATGGCATTTTACTGGCCATATTGATGTACAACTTAATAATTCTCTTTCTTGTCAGGGACAGGGAATACGTTTTTTATGTTTTGTTTCTTGGAAGCCTTATCTTAATGCTGGGTACTTTTGACAGTGTGGCATTCAGGTACCTGTGGCCTGATACCCCTTCTATCAATAACCAGTTTTTCTGGATATTCTTGGTTGATATCTTCGTGTTGCTTTTTACCCGTAATTATTTCCCACGGCTCAAGGCCAACGCGTTGTTTTACAACGTTTACAATATCATGATTATAATATGCGGATTAATGGCACTGATCAGTTACTATTATACCATGATGGCCATGCATGCAACCCTGGCCACCCTGGTTACCGGTATAATCACTATTGCGTCAATATTGTATATAATCGTTAAAAGGGAAGAACATATTACCATATTTGCCATATCCTGGATGATCTTTATGTCCGCCGCAATGATACGGGGAATGATGGGAGCGGGGGTGTTGTCGTTTACCCCGGAGAATGAATTATTCTTCAGGGGGGCGGTAGTTGCGCAGGCCATCCTTTTCTCGGTGGCCCTGGCCGGTCGTATCAACAAGATGAAAAACAGGATGGAAAGAGAAATTGAACTGAGAAAGAAGTCTCAGCTGGATGTTGAGAATAAAAACACTGAGCTGGGCCAGGTAAACGAGGAATTGCAGTCAACAATTGAAGAGCTTGAGGCTACCAACGAGGTATGCAGCACACAGAACGAGGAACTTGAAACATCATATCACCTGTTGCGTGAAAGCGAGGAGAAATTTCGCACCTATACCGAGTGTGCCCCCATGGGCCTTATGATTTACAATGAGGATTCCAGATGGACATACGCCAACCAGGTGGCCTCCGGAGTAACCGGGTTCTCTTCTGAAGAATTGTGTGGGATGTACATCTGGGAGATATTTCATCACGACTACTCTGAAATGATAAGGGAAAGGGGTAACAGCAGGATACGGGGGTTGAATCCACCTCAGAACTATACAGCAAAGATCGTGCACAGGCATGAGGGGGAAAAATGGGTGAAACTTTTCACGCAGCCAATTGTACACGAGGGGAAAAAATCCGTACTCGTATCCATTCTCGACGTAACCAGGGAAATAGAGGCAGAAGAAAACCTGCGCAACTCGGAGGACAGGTTCCACAAGGCATTTAAAAATTCACCGGCAATAATTGGCATCGCTCGCCTGGAAGATGGAGTCATGGTTGAGGTAAACAACTCTTTTGAACGTATAACGGAATTCAGCAGAGATGAGGTGATCGGGAAATCACCGGTAGAAATTGGCCTGGTTCATGCACATGACCAGGAACTTATTCTTCGCAGGATCGAAAAAGAGAAGGCTGTGTACGGTATCCGTGGTGTGTATTACACTAAATATGGTTTGAAAAGAAAAGGGATGCTTTCATGTGAGATAATCAACGTCAACAATACCCCGTGCGTAATAAGCGTGTTCGATGATATTACCGACCTGCTCAGGGCAGAAGAAGCATTGCGGGAGGAACATGAACGCCTGGAGGTGACTCTCAAGAGCATACAGGACGCCGTCATTGCCACGAACATTGAGAACGAGATCATTTTAATGAATGACAGTGCCGAGCAGATAACCGGTTGGAACAGGGTCGACGGCATGGGCATGCAGCTTAACCGGGTCTTGACCATTTATGACTCGTCAATGAAAAACGGTATATATAATAGTGCGGGGGAAGATAACAGGTACAACAGTTTCAATTCGACATTAAAAAGGAAGAACGGTGATTTTCTTTTCATCGGCTACAGCAGTTCGCCAATTCATGATCGTGACAACACGGTTATAGGCAGGGTTATTGTTTTCAGGGACGTGACCGACAGCATAAGGATCCAGGAAGAATTATTGAAAATGCAGAAGATAGAATCAGTTGGCGTTCTGGCCGCGGGGATTGCCCATGATTTCAATAACATGCTTTCGGTGGTCATCGGCAACACGGCATTGGCAAAAATGGATGAAACCATCAACACTGATCTGTCAGAAATACTGGATGAAATTGAAATCGCCGCAAGGTACGCCAGTAAAGTTACTGCCCAGTTGTTGAGTTTCTCCAAGGGCTGGTCCCCGATAAAGGAGTGGTCATCAATTGCAGAATTGCTGCAGGAATATATTTCCTTCTCGCTGCGTGGGTCCAACGTCAGGTACAAGCTCGATCTTAACACTGACCTGTGGGCGGTCAATATTGACCGTGCACAGGTGGGCCAGGTGTTACAGAATATTATTATTAATGCTGACCAGGCCATGTGTGATGGCGGTGAGATAGTAGTTGCATGTACCAACGAAATTGTCGAAAGTGTGAATAATCAGCATAGCCTGGTACCCGGAAAGTATATAAGTATCAGTATATCAGATACCGGGCCGGGTATACAACCTGATGTACTACCAAGAATATTTGATCCATTTTTTACTACCAAGGAAAAAGGGAATGGACTGGGGCTTTCAACTGCCTATGGTATTATTCAAAAGCATAACGGCATTATTGATGTGACGTCAGAACCCGGCAAAGGTACACGTTTTACCATTTTCCTGCCGGCCGAACCGGATCTTGAAATTGCTGGTGAAGGTTCAGTAGCGGATGATGAATCGTTTCATGGTAAAACGGTACTGGTAATGGATGATGACGATGGACTATTAAAGGTACTCGGCATGATGCTTTCGAGCATGGGGTTAAAGGTGTACAGGGCGCATGACGGGGAAGAGGCCATTACGATGTTCAAAGACATGATGGCAAAAGGAATACAGCTGGATATTGTCATTCTGGACCTGACCATACCGGGCAGCGTTGGAGGGGCACAGGTAATCCGGGAATTAAATTCAATGAGTCCCGAATTGTCCTCTATTGTCATGAGCGGATATTCGGAAAGTACTGTTCTCTCCAATTACACCGAACATGGTTTCTCAGGAAGACTGCTGAAACCTTTCACTATTGATGAACTTAGAAAAGAGATACGACAAATTTTGGCTTATCGCGTACAGTAGCAGCAATGTGCCGATTTGCCAGCAACGTACCCCCGCTGAAAGAATAGCATGTTATCAGTGTTAAAAAAGACAGGTCACGCAGGGAAGGTGACAGTGGTTGAGAGATGATTAATCAGACGGAACTCGGCTATACTGTTGTATTACAAAAAAATCTTGACTTACAAAAAAGACACCATGATATTTACCAGTTAACTGTTACACGAATGAGAGGTGTAATATTTTATACGCGGCTTTAATGAGATTTTGAAGTTAAAAACCTGTGAATTGTGCAACATACTGTTGCTAATTGCTGTATAAAATGTTCTAAACCATAAAATACAGGGGAGAATATACCATGGCAAACAAGCTGGTAAACAAGAGAGACGTGGATTTTGTACTGCATGAACAGATCGGCATAATGGATCTCACCAAAAAAGAACTCTATTCACAATACTCAAAAGATGAATTTGACATGGTGGTAGAACAGGCCATCAAGTTTGCCGAAAATGAGCTTGAGCCCTGCAACATCGATGGAGACCGAATAGGTGCCAGCTGGGAAGATGGAAAAGTAAC
>JAGYNX010000299.1 GCA_018399855.1 Spirochaetota bacterium | reverse complement strand
CTTGTTATATCAAACGTGACTGAAGGAGTGAAAGTAGTGCTGGATGTCATAAACCTGGAAAAGTTTATCAAGTTTTTTAATACAGACATAGAAGCAGTAAATCATTTCCGTTACCTCTGATATTATTTATCCATGAATATGATCTGTCTGTGGAGTTCAGAATGCTGGAATAACTTCTTTATCGCCTCACGTTCTTTTCCGGCAGGAACAGGCTCAACTGTTGAAATCATCTCACCCGTATCATTTATGTGGTTATGCCACTTTACAAGATACCCGGGGATAAATATAAAACCACACCCACCTGTGCCACAACAGCTTCGGTCTGTAATGGAATATCCAGTAAAATATAAGAGTGTTCGCGAACCTGCCTTTACAGTTGATTCTTCAATGTATTCATAATGACCAGATATTGATTCTACAGGCTCATTCAATCTTGGATGTGTGAACTCTTTTGAATCCATAGTATAATGTAACTGGTAATGCTCGACAGGTCAAGACCGGAAAAAACATCAAAAAAGTTTTGACTTGGAAGCATAAAAAGGTATCAATATGATTATTGAATTACTGGTATTGCAAAAGCAAATAATATTAAAAAAAGTAAGGAGGATTGTATGAAAATGCGGTTTGTTGGAATCATTCTCGTGATGGTGGTCGCACTGGCGTTTTCCGGATGTTACATGTTTGCCAAGTCTGATACTTATTATGGAGTGAATACACTTGACAAAGATATAATATTCCTCGTTGACATTTCAGGGAGTATGGAAGGCAAAAACGAGGGAAATGTAACGGACAAGTTGAGGGCAGAGGCAATGGACAGGGCCGGTGATAAGGTTGGCAATATGATCGGTGGCAAAGTCGGTGGTCTGGTTGCGGGACAGATGAAGAAGGAGTCTACTAAACTGGCAAGTGCCAAACGTGAACTACTTCCTGCCATAAGAGGGTTGCAACCATCAACTAATTTCACTGTTATTACATTTTCAAGCAAGGTTAACATGTGGAAAAATTCACTTGTTCCAGCCAGTGAAAAGAACAAGAGCCTGGCAATGGCATTTGTTAAAAAATTGTCAGCAACAGGTGGAACCAATGCCATGGCAGGACTCAGCAAGTCGTTTTCTCTGAGTGGGGCAGATCTTATATTTTTTCTTTCTGACGGACATCCTTCAGATGCACGGCCTGACGATATTCTCAAACGGGTTGATAAACTGAACAGCAATCGTGGTGTTGCCATATATTCGATAGGCCTTGGGGATGACAAGGACGAGGTGTTCATGGAAAATCTTGCTGATGGAAATAACGGGAAATACGTTGAAAGATAAACGGGTAATGAAGAATCATTTTTCATATGTTACAAGAGTTAATTGATGAAAGGCAACATAGAAGACGTTCGAGATGTGTACAAGGGCAAAAAGATTGCCATTGATGACTTACCGGAAATAATTGCCCCTGGAAACAGGATATTTCTAAGCAGTGGACCTGCAACCCCTGTGAAGACGGTTAATGGAATATTGAATTCAGATAATCCGGGAATGCAGGATCTGGAAATTATTCAACTGATAACCATGGGTGATTACCTGCGTAGTGATACTCCAAATTCATATAAGTACAGGCTTCGAACGTTTAATGTTGGAGAGAGTATTACCAGGGATGTTGAGCAGGGAAAAGTTGATTTTATACCGGCGCACCTGGTGGAAATTCCATTCATATTTTCATCAGGTGCAATTGGTGTAGATGTTGCAATCATCCAGGTATCCCCACCTGATCACAGGGGATTTATGAGCCTGGGGATTGCCATAGATGTTGCAAATATTGTCATAAAGAACACGCCACTGGTTATTGCAGAGGTTAATCCTTTTGTGCCGGTTACCTATGGTGAAACTTCCATTCACATAAACCAGGTTAATCATATAATCGAAAGTGATTTGCCTCTACTTGAACGAAATCAAAAAAAGTACGATGATATTATTGACAGGATAGGATGGCATATTTCAAACCTCATCGATGATGGGTCAACAGTGGCCCTGCATGTGGGGCGTCTGTTCGATTCGGTGGCAGCACACCTGGTTAGCAAAAACAACCTTAAGATATACAGCCATATAATTTCTGACTGGGTAATTAACCTGGTAGAATCTGGTGCCCTTTCAATGGATCGCGGAATGCGGAACATCAGTCCCGTGTCTACCAGCTATTGTTATGGTTCCAGGACGTTGTATGATTACGTAAGCAGAAATCCCATGTTTGAATTTATGCCTCTTAATCGTCTTACGTTTCCTACATCTTTATATAGAATCCCGAAACTGGTCAGCGTGATGAATGTAAAGAAGATTGATCTCTCTGGTGAATCAGTGGTATTCCATTCAGGAGATAACCTGATATCCGGATATGAAAGCAAGCTTAATTTTGCAGTGGGTGCAGCATTTTCCAGGGGGGGCAAAGCCATAGTGGCACTGCGCTCACTTGACCAGTTTGGTAACAGTAATATCATGATAAAACCGTCAGAATCATTTGAACAGATACGGTCAACACTGGGTGTTACACGATACGTTATAACTGAATATGGTGTGGCCAGCCTTTTTGGTAAATCTATTCGTGAACGTGCCCTGGCAATGATTGATGTAGCACACCCAAATCATCGTGAACGGCTTCTTGAAGACGCAAAAGATGCAGGATACGTGTACCAGGACCAGGTATACAGGTTGGACAATGCACTTCATTATCCCGTATCCCTCGAAACGGTGAAAACATTCAAAGATGGAATGGAAGTAAGATTCAGACCCATTAAGCATTCAGATGAAGACATGATGAGAAGGCTTTTTTATAATTTTTCCGATGAATCAAAATATCTCAGGTATTTCGCCAGGATACGCATAATGCCGCATAAACAGATGCAGGAGTATGTGAATATTGATTATGACCAATCACTTTCCATAGTGGGAATAGTTCAGCAGAAGG
>JAGYNX010000298.1 GCA_018399855.1 Spirochaetota bacterium | reverse complement strand
TGAATTGAAGAATGGACACACGCAATGATTCTTCCGCTGTTTCCACGTTGCCCTGCTGTGAATATATTGAATTTGAAGCGGACTTTAATTTCAGAAACTTCTGCTGCACGTCAAGTTTCACCTGCTTGACAAACTCTTCAAGTTGGAGCTCAGCCTGCCGTGCCTGGCTGTTCAGCTGTGAAGCCTTCGCATGGGAGGAATCAAATGGTACCAGCGACCCCCACCTGTAAGTAGCCCCGAATGTTACCGACCAGCTGTCGTTCCAGCCGCTTGGAGCAAAACTTTCACTCATGCTTTCGTTCAATGCCTGTAATATCGCATCAGTTTGAAGATTCCCCGTACTGGTATATCCTCCACCATCATCTTTAGAAATTGATTTCGATGTCCCGTAACTCCCCGTTACGAAGAAGCTGGGCCACATGTACACCGACTGTGCCGCCTTCGCTGAATGTTTTACCCCTTCCTTTGTAAGCCGTATCTGCAGAAGCTCCGGCCTGTTTTTCAGGGCCTCTGCGATCATACCGTTAATCAGGTTGTATTCACGTTCCGGGTTTAGTTCCCTGTATTCCAGTGAATCCACGTTTACATCCAGGGCTTTAGGATCAGGCTGCAGGGGATCACCTACTTCCCTGCCAATGTGTATATTCAGTGCAGCCCTTGCACTCTGGTAATCGTTTTCCGCGTTTATTAGTTTGGTTTTCTCATTTGAAAGTGATACTTTCGCACGGAGGAACTCCAGCCTTGAAAAAGTTCCTTTGCGATATCCAACAGTAACCACCCTGAAGTTTTCTTCCAGAGCCTTTATGGATTCCCTTCTCAATTCTATCATCTCACCAGCAAGAAGCATCTGGTAATACAGCTGAATGGTGGTAATGATGGTGTCCGCCTTCACAGTACGTACATCGTTCTCGGCAGCCACTCTTCCCTTGTAAGACGCCTGCAGTGAATGGTAAAAGGTACCCGGATTCACCGTCAGCTGCCCGTTTATGAACTTGATATCATATTGTCCCTCAATCTGCGAATTAAACCCCGACTCGGCCCATTGCCGGGTATACGAGGCATCACTTGAGAGTTGCGGCCATAACATGCCCCATGTCTCCCGCACCTTCATCCTGCTCTCTTTTACCTTTTCAAAGGATATCCTGTACCCGGTATTGTTCTTCAGGGACAGTCCTATTGCTTCATCCAGGGCCACCTTCCCTGCAGCATATACACTAAAAGGTGGCACACATACAACCATGCACAATATGAATGTCCCTATCATGTGTTTCCCGTTACTACTCTTCATCCATATCCTCCATAACCCATTTATGGCTGTCCTTGATTTTCCGAATAAGTTCATCAAGCTTTTCAAGAATTTCCCTGTCTATCGTGGGGATCTCTACATCTTTCCCACGGGGACACAACCCCTTGAAGGTATGCTCAAGCACGAACAGGAAGAATTCTTTATCGCCCTTTTTACCATACAACCTGTCATACCAGCTTGACCCCTTGAAATGATCGCGATCACTCTCATAGTTCATAACCAGCATAACCAGGTTATATACAGCCAGTAGGGGATTCCTGGTTTCAAAGTCTCCCGTTTTTATCCCTTCATGTATAACCTCTTCAAGCAACGCCAGGCGTGGAAGGAGAAAATCATTCAACAGTGTAGTAAAATTACTCTTCCCGTCAGCGATCTCCCGTGCGATTATTTTCATGAAGTCGGGATCGAAGGCTTCCCTGTGCACATTGACCAGAATGTAAATCGCCATGTATAGTCCCTCTGGCGGCGTGAAGGTCCACCTGGACAAAAATTCCTGAACCATGTCGGTATCATCCACACCGAAAAGCCTCTGCAGCACCAGCATGTAAAGGTTTTCCTTATTCCCGAAATAATAATGTATCAGCGCCTGGTTTGCATTTGCCCGCCTCGAGATAGCACCCATCCTGGCCCCGTTGAACCCGTTTTCGGCAAATTCTCTTTTTGCCGCATATAGTATTCGCTCCCTTGTGTCAACGGACTCTTCTCCGGTCACCATACCTGCATCTTTTTTCTTATTGCTCATAATATATATAACACCTCATCTCATAAAACATGTTACCCCTATAATTAAACTTTTTAATTAAATTAACTGTTTAATTAAATTATATGATTAAAATTACAGCATCTCTTATCTGTCAAACAAAAAAACTTGTAGATGCGCATTTGAAATTTATCAATATCAATTGACATATAATATTACGCTGGTTATGTTTAATATGACAGGGTATTACTGAAGTGGAGGAAGCCAATGAGAGATCAAAAGAATGGGATACTTTATGAATTTGCCATGTTCTGCTTCAAGTGTGCCGCGAAGATATTGAGACAACGGCCTCATCTTTACGGCAAAGAACATCTTAAAGATGTGCCAACCCCTGTCATCTTTACCGTAACCCATGACAGTTACTTTGAAGTTCCATCTCTTTCAAAGGTATATTACTCGTTAAAGCCCCGTCCCCGCTTTCTCATTATGGCCAAGGATGAATTTCTCAGCAGGCACTACCTTTCTACAAATTTTCCGTCCGTAAATCCCGTTATAAAGAAAATATTTCAATTGCTCGACCGAACAGGTCTTCCACATGCCCTGTTCAGAAAATTGCGCCTGGTTACCATACATCGCCCCTTCATAGAGCAATATGCCGAAGAAAAAGATACCGTTCACCAGGAGATTGGTCAGCAGCTTGACAATATAGGGGACAGCGTCAGCCAGGGATTTTCCACACTCATCTTTCCCGAAGGCACCACCTGGGGATATGGCGGACTGAAGAAAATCAGAAGCGGTATATACCAGCTGGTATCAAATACCTGTGAAACCTACAGAAAAAAAATTTTCATACTTCCTATAAACGTGAAAGTTGATCGCTGCATAAAGGGAGCCAAAGATGTCTTCATCAATATCGGCAAACCGGGATTCCTGATGGCTCATCGGGACGAATTTATCAGCCGTCTTGATTCAATTC
>JAGYNX010000297.1 GCA_018399855.1 Spirochaetota bacterium | reverse complement strand
AGAAATTATGGCTTATTATCATGCAAGACAGGTGAAATATTCATTCGACGAGACTATTGAGAAAACAATATCTGCTTTAAAGAAAGAAGGATTTGGTGTTCTTACGGATATAGACGTAAAGGCAACAATGAAGAAAAAACTGGATGTTGCTTTCAGGAACTACAGGATTCTTGGTGCCTGCAATCCAGATATGGCGTACAAAGCCTTACAGGAAGAAGACAAAATTGGAACCATGCTGCCCTGTAACGTGATAGTACAGGAGCTTGAAAATGGAACTGTTGAAGTTGCGGCTATAGACCCTTCATCCAGCATGATGGCGGTAGAGAATGAGAAGTTAAAGGCTGTGGCAAAGCAGGTTAGTGAAATGCTGATTAAAGTAGTTCAAAATATATAAAATGATACTGGATATGATTGTACAGTTTTTTTATATACTCACATATTCTTCTTGATAATCATTCTGTTTTCATCATAATCTGGCTATATAAAATCTATGCCAGGACCATTGATGAAAGATACTGCACTTGACAGCTCTATATTCCAGGAACATGCAGCCAGGCAACTCGTTGAAACAATGAACGAGGGCCTGGCATGGCTTGATGATAAACATTACATAGTATACGTTAATTCGCAATTCTGCCGGATATCAGGTTTTAACAAAAACGAATTACTGGGAAAGCCTTACCTCGATTTCATATTGCCTGAATCAAGTGATCATGTTTCAGAACAACTGATGGAGAGAAGAAGCGGTTATTCAGGAAGATACGAAACATTTATAAAAACAAAAGATAATAGTAGATCATATGTGCTTGTTTCTCCCCGTGCGATTTTTAACGAGGAAGGTGGGTTTTCAGGAAGCTTTGCCCTTTTCACTGATATTACAGAAAGAAAGCAAATGGAAGAGGATTTGCGTGTATCCCAAATTAAGTATTCAATTCTTTTTAACGCTTCGCCGGTTGGAATAACATTGTCAGGGTTTTACGACGGCAAATTCGAAACGGTGAATGAGCGCTTCTGTAATATAGTAGAGTATACTTCAAAGGAACTGATTGGAAAATCATCAATTGAACTTGGTCTCTGGGTAAATGCCTCGGAAAGATCCATGGCGGTTGAAAAGGGCGAGGCAGATGGTTCGGTACGGGATTATGAGATTCACTTTTATACAAAGAAGGGTGATATACGTATATGCCAGTTATATTCAGAAGTGATTACCATAAATGGAAACAAGTTTGTACTTTCTAACATCGTGGATGTTACTGAGAAAACACACATGAACCAGGAATTACAATACTCTGAAGAGAAATTTTCCAGGGCATTTCATGCCAGCCCCGAAGCGATGTCCATCAACAGTCTTTATACTGGTAAATACGAAGAGGTGAATGAATCATTCTGCCAGGTAACCGGTTATTCCCGTGACGAGGTTATCGGTAAAAGTACCGTGGAGCTTGAAATCTGGGCTAACCCGGTGCAGCGAAAAGAGATGATTCACTCACTTATAGAGGGAGATATTGTTCGGCAGAAGGAATGTGATTTTAAACAAAAAAACGGCACAATAGGTACAGGACTTTTTTCGGCAGAAATGATTCATTTTGATGGAAGAGCATACGTTCTCTCATCAGTGCTTGATATTACCCAGAGAAAAAAAGTTGAAGATGCACTCAATACCCAGAAAGAAAGACTTCGTGTTACATTGCAGAGTATTGGTGATGCTGTTATTTCTACTGACACTCGGGGAAATATTATAATGATGAACCAGGCAGCCGAGGAGTTAACAGCGTGGCCCCTTTCTGAAACAGCTAATATGAAGTTGAGCGATGTTTTTACTATTGTCGACGAAGAAACAGGAAAAAAACTTGTAAACCCGATTGAGAAAGTATTGAATACCGGTGAAATAATTAAACTTACCAATCATACCGTTTTAATAAGCAAGAACGGCAGAAAAAGAATTATAACATATAATGCTGCTCCCATTAAGGATGAGGAACAAACAATATTCGGTGTTATACTTGTTTTCAGAGATGTAACTGAAAAGATAAGAATTGAAAATGAATCAAACAAGTTGCAGAAATTCGAAGCACTGGAACTACTTGCGGGAGGGATTGCCCATGATTTTAATAATATAATGACCGCTATCATGGGAAATGTAAGCGTTTTACAGACATACCTTAAAGAAGATACCATGGCTATGGAGAGACTTGAGGATGTAGCAACGGCATCAACACGCGCCCGCGAATTGACCAGGGGGCTTCTGACATTTGCAAGGGATGGACTTCCTGTACGACGTAAAGCTGATATTAAAGAAATAATACGTGAATGTGTTGATATTTCATTAACAGGATCAAGTGTTAAGGTTCAATATTTCATGCCTGATGATATATGGCCAGTCAGCATAGATGCCACGCGTATGGGGCAGGTGTTTCAAAACCTGGCAATTAACGCTGTGCAGGCAATGCCTGAAGGAGGTACACTTACCATAGAACTGGAAAACAGTTATGTGCATGATGTCCCGGATATTTTAGTCGAGCCTGGCAGGTATATTTTGATCAAGGTGATTGATAACGGAAAAGGGATACCTGCTGCTGTTTTGCCAAGAATATTTGATCCATATTATACAACAAAAGAACATGGTTCGGGACTTGGTCTTGCTACAGTTCATTCCATTGTTATGCAGCATAATGGTTATATAAAAGCAGAATCATCAATAAACACTGGAACTATATTTACTATATGGCTGCCCAGCTGCCAAAAAGATCAGGATGACCGTTCGCACACTAATGGTTATGAGGTGAACAAGTTGCAGATATTAATTATGGATGATGACGAGATGGTACTTGAGATAGGAAGAGAAATATTTTCGGAATTGGGTCATGACGTCGAATGCTTTGATAGTTTTAAAGACCTGGAAAAACAATACAAGAGTTACCGTAAGAATAACATTGAAACGATGGTAATCATGGATATGATAATGCCAGGAGAGAATGATATTCAAAGTTGCCTGAAAAGGCT
>JAGYNX010000296.1 GCA_018399855.1 Spirochaetota bacterium | reverse complement strand
CAAAACCCTTAAAACTGACAGGAAGGTTAGCTACTGGTACGGTGCCCGGTCGGTGCGGGAAATCTTCTACGAGGAAGACTTCAGGCAACTTGAAAAGGAGTTCGACAATTTTTCATTCCATGTTGCCCTGTCGGAACCGCAGCCTGATGATAACTGGGATGGCCCCACCGGGTTCGTGCATACCGTGGTATACGAACAATATCTTAAGAATCACAAAACTCCCGAGGATGTGGAGTATTACCTCTGCGGCCCTCCCGTTATGCTGGATGCCGCCTACAACATGTTGTACAATCTTGGTGTTGAAGAGGACATGATCCGCTTCGATGATTTTGGATAAAAGTGCTCAAGTTCAACTTCCATGTGCCGATAATAGATTAAGGACGCATTCGTCTGGAGGAGAAGATATGGTACATGGAATACAGTCATCATCACTTGATCAGAGCATCGTGAAACTTGGTGAACTTCTGAAAAACATGGCAAGGGCTCAGGAAGGGCTTGCCGGAAAGATGTTGCAGGCAAGCGTCACCACCCAGGTGCAGGGCGCACATGTTGAAGGGCTTGGAGAAATCCTGGACACCATCGCCTGAACATATTATGTCTTGACATCAGCA
Organism: Spirochaetota bacterium; assembly: GCA_018399855.1. Classification (GTDB taxonomy): domain Bacteria; phylum Spirochaetota; class UBA4802; order UBA4802; family UB4802; genus M55B154. The sequence continues at coordinate 2,403 of JAGYNX010000296.1, read as the reverse complement.
CGCAAACCCGCCATCATCAATGTAAACAAACATTGATATTATTCCAAGGAGATTATCCATGAAAAGAGTATATGGTGTTGTTCTTATTCTGGGAATGCTGTGGTGTGCCGGGTCTGAAGTTTTTGCCGTTGAAACGGGAATTGACGGAACACTGGGAACCGCGTATTCCACAGATCCTGCCAAGTTCGGTATGGATCTTTCATTACAGTATAACTGGCTGCTTGACCCCTTCTTCGTGCTGGGTTTTGAATCAGGGTTGTACTGGGTGACGTGGAGCAGAAAGGTTGGTGAGGACGAGGTGACACAGGATGTCAAAGGTGACCTGAAGGCCGACACCAATGCCTTTTATATTCCCCTCATGGTTGACGCCCAGGTGCGCCTGCCCAACCTGAAAAAAAGCCTGCATGTTACCCCCTACATCAACATCGGCCTGGGATATCCTATAATGATAATGCATTTTTCCCAACCGGCATACGAAGTCTCAGGTGGTAAAGAATACCCGGAAGAATCAAAGACCAAATTTTTCAGCGGTTTCGCCTGGCAGCTGGTGGTGGGTGCGGGGTATAAGCCTTCTGATCAATCCAAGGTTGAATTCCTGGGTGAGTTCGGATATCGTAACGCGCAATTGAAAAACGAAGATAACATTGAGATAGACATGTCCGGTTTCATGATCCGCATTGGGGTCCGATATCCATTTGGCGGTTCTTCGGCTAAATAATACTCAGTTAACTATTACGCAATGATTCGTCGATGCTCCCGTCAGGGAGCATCCAGTCGGGATGGTATTCTCCTTCTTCTTCCATCCTGTACCGTACACAGCTTTCCCAGTCACCCATGCAGTAATGCGCAACCCAGTACGGGTCCAGCAAGCCTCTGTCGGTATACCGTTTCATGGGGCATACCGGGTACCATTTGCATTGTCGTCCTGCCATAATATTATTTCCCTGTGAGTACAGGTTCTATTGTATCACCTTGATGTAGATACACAACAAAATCAAACCTGTATTAATTGCTTGAAAATAGTACATGCACTATATACAGTAACCATATAACAAAAAGATGTAACAGTCCATGACGTCTGGAGAAAAAAATGATACCCACTGCATACCTTTTCGATCCCGTGTACATGGATCATGATACCGGGTGGGGCCACCCAGAGCGCCCCGAGCGTCTCGCCGCAATTGATCAACGGTTGCGGGAAAAATCGTATTACAAGGACCTTGTAAAAGTGGAACCGGCAGTTGCTGATCTTGCCATTATTGAAAAGATACACTCACCTGATTATATCCGGCGGGTAAAGAAAGAGATTGAATCCGGTATCAATTACCTGGACTCAATGGATACCGCGGTATGCAGTAAATCATATGAAATTGCCCTTCTGGCCGCGGGTGGGGGACTGCGCATGTGTGATGTTATCATGAAAGACGAGGCCAAACGGGGGTTCTGTGTTGTCCGGCCGCCGGGACATCATGCTGAATATGATTACGCCGCAGGGTTCTGTATTTTCAATAACATCGCCATTGCGGCCAGGTATCTTCAGGATACGCACAATATCAGCAGGGTGGCCATTGTTGACTGGGATGTGCATCATGGCAACGGCACGCAGCACACCTTTGAACGGGACAACACGGTTCTCTACATAAGTATCCATCAATATCCCCATTTCCCCGGTACAGGAGCGAAGAATGAGTGTGGAAAGGACGTGGGTGAAGGCTATACACTGAATTTTCCCATGCCTGCCGGAAGCGGTGAGGATGATTATCTCGAGGTATTCAGGGATCATATTCTGCCGGCACTGGAAGATTTTAAACCAGAGATTATCCTTATATCGGCGGGGTTTGATGCCCATAATTCAGACCCCCTGTCATATATCGGGCTGTCATCTGAAACGTATTACCTGTTCACCACCATGTTGAAAGACGTGGCAAACAGGTATTCAAAGGGCAGAATGATAGCCTTCCTTGAAGGGGGGTATGACCTTGACGCGCTGGCAACAAGCGTGGAACGGGTTATTGACTGCTTCCTGGAGGAGTAGAAGTACGTATAAATCGTACTATTCCGCTTACACCTGTAAGCGCGATAAGGATAAGTATCCCTCCGGATAGTATCCTGAAGGTAAGGGGATCGCCGAATATGCTGAAACCAAGAATTCCCGCGAACAGTATCCTGCTCGCGGATATAAGTGACCCGGGAGCCGCATCAATGAAACGGTACCCCACGGTGATCAGCACCTGTCCCGCTACCGCGGTTACTGCTGACAACATCATGAAGATAAAGATATATAGATCAGGCATAACGAACAGTGGTATCATGATGCCCGCGTTAATAAATATACCAATGAACATCAGGTAGAAAAGTATGACAAAACTGTTGTCATACTTGCGTGCTTCCCTGAGCGCGGAG
>JAGYNX010000295.1 GCA_018399855.1 Spirochaetota bacterium | reverse complement strand
GATGGACTTCCCGAAATTGAAGATGATTTCTCCCTGCCATTTCAGGTTGATGAAATCATTCCGGAATATTCACGATTCAGAATTTACAGGCGAACACTGCTGAACGCCGAAATATACGCAAAAAAAGGTGACTTCAATACCGCAATCTCTTTATACGAAGGGGTAAACGCCCGCATAAATGATGCCGAAACAAACGAAAAGGTTGAAGCAAATATTAACTATCTTAACAATTACAAGAAACATCAAGAAGCACAACAGGAACAAAGGGCCAGGCAGGAAGATGCGTTTCCCTCCAGAAAGCCCAGTGAAATCAGGTTTTCGATGGATGGCCCTTTTTCCATACCAGATAAAATTCAGATTGGTTTATCCAGCCCCCCCCAGCCTCAACTTGACGTTAAAAAAATTGCTGAAGAAGTAGCACGTGAAATATACCAGAACAATAAAGATTTCCCAGGCAGGGATAATGAAAAATTTTCACAACTAAGATCAGATGTGCATGGTCTGCAAAACAGGGTAACTGAGCTTAATGAAGAGAAGAGAAAAACCCAACAGGAGATTGATGAGCTCAGGAAGGTTCATGGTAGTATTACGGAAACTGACAGGGAGCCCGCGATATCCCGTGTTAAATATGAGGGACAATTACCCGTAACGATAGACCCAGGTCCTATACTTGAAATTCTTGAGAAAATTCCAAACCTGAAAGCACCTGAACCAAAAAGGATGAAAGGTCCTTCTGAAAAGCCAGGCACGCAAACGCCAGAGGGTAAGACAGTTGAAGATACCAGGAAAGAAACCATTGAAAAAAAGGAAGTTGAAGACCAGTCAGATGACTGGGAACTTCTCAGCGATTACCTGAAAGAAACCGACAGCACTGAACAACTAACAGATGAAGATATATTTGAGAAAATACTTGAAGAAGACAGTAAGCAAAGAGGAAAACGAGACGAGATTGAAATCCTTGGCGATCAGCATGATGAAACTGATCTCGAATACAGCATATCTGACCGTGAACAGGAATCAAAACTAAGGGAAGAAGAAAAATTCTATGAGAAATTTCTTCAGCACAATAAGCGTAAAAAGAAAGAACTTCCCATTCTGAAAGTTACGTATGACTTTTCGAAGTTACCGGATGAATTCAGCCTCTCAAAAGAGAAAAATATTCTTGAATATTCATTTTACAAGTTTAAACCCATGCTGGAAAAGGCTGAAGAATATATTAAGAAACGACATGTACGTGACGCGATAAATTATTACAAGGTAGTAATGAATCAGAATATCCCCCCCGAATTCAAGTCAATGATTCGTAAAAATACCAATGATCTCATAGAATATCTTGAAAAATACCTCTCATCTGACTGATTAGACCGCCCGGGCTTCACTGTACGTAGTAAACCATTTTGTATCTGCATCGCTAAGGGCATCCTTCAGTTGCATGGATGTATAGTAATCCATTAATATTTTCAAGTGATAGATTTCTTTTTCATCCTCGGTCATCTTGCTTGTATCATCTCCACTGGCGTCTTTAACCTCTTGAAACCTCGCATCAACCCAGTTCATGAATGTTTGATCTTTATTGCTGAAAATCATGATACTTGAAATAATATCGAAGCGAACTGTGTCAATAGCCCTATAGAAATCTTTGTCAGAACTTCCGGAAAACTGGGTTGCCAGTTCAGCCTGGAAATAATCACCCCATGTGCATACCGTTGGTTTTGTTCCATACTTTCTCTCCAACCTTTTTATTTCATCGGGGTGTAGATAATTTGATGCAGTCAGCCTGTCTATCATCTCTTTTATCGAAACAAGCGAATTAATCCGATCCACATCAATTTGACTGGAATTTATTACAGGAATAACCGCTTCATTCATTAATATTTCCATGTATATACTCCTTAAAATGAAAATCATTGACCATTACCATGATCGGAATGATATTTAATGAACAATAGTCATTTTTGATATGATCACGTGCAACCTGTAATTAGGCTTGACTATGAGAAAATAATTGAATACATTGTATCAAGTATAAAAGATTATGTGAAATTATGTAATTATGAAAATCATGGGTTTAAAAGAAATATCACCTTTCCCATCAAGGGATCGTCCTTCTTTCAGGGCTAATGTAAACAAGACACCCCTTGCTCCCATGAAACGTTTTCACAGGCAGGTTCGCTTACCCCAGCTTCCTGAGAATCCGCGAAGCGCCTTCAGGGCTTTACTTAACAGGCAGAGCATATTCCATTCTCATCGGGGTAAAACCTTTGAGAAACTTGATAATACCCGTGCTGCTATTTCCGCGTACCAGAAGGCAAAATTCTACAAACCTTCTGATGTCTCACTTGCAAAGCAGGTACAAAATCTACGCTTGGAAAGACTTCAAAACTTAAAAGCGTAATTTCCCGAATCAGAACTGCTGAACATCAATATAAAATATATCTATTCAGGATTAGAAAGTTCTTGAAAATAATGGTAATATATCCGACCCTTTAAAAGACAGGATCAATATAAATATAGTATTGATAGAGTATTTGAGAATTGTAATCCTTTAAAGGTGAACAATGGTTTCTGAACAATTTAAGGTAATGAATTATCTTTCTAATTCCTTTATAACTGTTGAAGGGAAGAGGAATGCTGATAATTTTTTTATAGTTCGAAATGGTAATGTCAAAATTGCCAGGGAAAACCCGGTTATTGGCGAAGATCCGAACGTTATTCTTGGACCGGGGGATTTTTTCGGGGTGATTTCCTGCATGAGTGCCCATGCAAGAATTGAAAGCGCAATCGCCATCACCAATGTCTCACTTATATCTGTTGACAGGGAACAATTCGGAATATTGATCCAGAAAAACCCCGCCGTTGCAATGAAGATAATCCGTTTCTTCAGCAAAAAACTGAGAGAATTTGACCAGGCAATTACCCGTTTAACATTCTCAAATGTTGTGGAGGAAGATCCTGAACATCTCTATAAAATCGGTGAATACTATCTTAAGAAAAAACAGTATAATCACGCGTCTTACGCGTTCCAGCGATAC
>JAGYNX010000294.1 GCA_018399855.1 Spirochaetota bacterium | reverse complement strand
CTGATAAATTTTTCAAGGACATGGCGCGAAAGAAGATACTGTATGACAGGTGGAAAGAATCATTACGTGATGATCATGTGATTGCACGTGATGATTCGTCAGATGAAAGTGTGGATACGGATACTGCCAAGAATTGATACGAGTAAGTGGTAAATTGGTTATTCTTTAACAAAATGAATCAGTATTCTATTTGAAAAGTCCGTGTATGGTTCTTTACGGGAATTAGCGTACATGGACTTTATTGCAAAACCGTTATCCCTGATAAATCTAGTGATCTCGTTTCGGTTAAAAGCCCGCATAGTGTGCTTGTCCCTCACTTCGTGTATCTGCCCATTCTCAGTTACCGTGTACCGGTAATTAACCTGCACTATGGTTCGTGCCGGGTGATCGAGCAGGTTGAACCCACGTTCGCGCTGTATCTCGGTATTCATATAGTTTGTTTTTGAAACAACATCCATATCTTTCTCTTTGATTTCCCGTATGGGGATGGCATTCCAAATTTCAAAGAGGCCCTGTCCCCCCGGCTTCAGGGCTCGCCAGGTATTCCAGAAAACATTTTCTACCTGGCTGTTTTCCAGCATGTAATTGAATGATCCGAAAAGTGAGATTACCATATCAAATTCTTCAAAATAATCAAAATCGGTCATTGAGCCTTCCACGTATTCAGCGGTTCCGGGAAATCGAAGACCTGCATGGGTAAGCATGTCTTTGCTGTTATCAAGGCCTGTGCAGTGAATTCCTCTACTGTACAGTTCATTGAGATGTTCACCCGTACCGCAACCGAGGTCGAGAAGGGAGGGATTAGTTTTATTGGCAAGAAGCTCCAGTATTAGTTGGAGGTCATTATGTATGTTTCGGTGGTTTTCCTCAATTGAGAAATAGTATTCGGACAATTCGTGGTATAATTTCATTTAATTGCTATCCGTAACAAGGATCCGGTGATATACATTACCTGTGTCAGTATATCATGTTGGGAAATTTTTCTTTCACCCGTTCAAGCATTTTCGTTTCAATATCATAAGTATTTTCCATAATCATCAATTCATCGACGAGATTTTCGCATTCTTCAATGGTTACCGCCCGTATAATTCTCTTTATCTGGTACATGAACGCGGAACTCATGGACAGGTGCCTGTAGCCAAGCCCCAGGAGCAGCATGGTATACTTCGGCTCTCCCGCCATTTCACCGCAAATTGACAGTTCTACATTGTTTTCAATGGCTACCTGTGAAATGCGCTTCAACATGCGTAACACCGAAAGATTAAGGGGATTATACAGGTAGGCAATTTTCTCGCTGATGCGGTCAACCGCAAGAAGATACTGAACGAGATCGTTTGTACCAACGGAAAAGAAATCCACGTACTTGGCGAAAATATCCGAATTAATGGCAGCTGAGGGTACTTCTATCATAATCCCAACAGGCATTTCACTGTCATAGGAAATTCCTTCCTTGTCAAGCTGGTGTTTTACATCTTCAAGAATCTCCTTTGCCTTGAATATCTCTTCCACAGTAGTGATCATGGGAAACATGAGTTTGACATTACCATAACTGGATACCCTTAAAATGGCACGTAATTGCGTTCTTAACAGGTGCTCATTTTCCAGGCTGAAACGAATTGCCCTGCATCCGAGAAAAGGATTTCTCTCCTTGTAATGCTTGGTGAAGGCATATATTTTATCACCGCCCACATCCAGCGTTCGAATGGTGACCGGAAGCGGATTATAAAATTCAACCACACGCCGATATTCTTCAAATTGCTTCTCTTCGTCCGGCAGGTGCCTGTCCATGAAAAGAAATTCAGATCTGAACAGGCCGATGCCCTGTGCCCCGTGATCCTTTATGATGGACATCTCTTCGGGTATCTCAATATTGCCGTATATAAAAATATTTTCGTTATCCAGCGTATGGGATGGAAGTTCTGTGATTTTAGAAAGTTCAAGTTCCAGTTCTTTCAGGTCTTCCTGGTATTTTCTGAACTCGGTTATTTCATCCTTAGAGGGGTTGATGATCACTTTACCGTGTACCGCGTCCACGATAACCATGTCCCCGTCCTGTATCATGGAGGTGGATGAAATAGTGCCGACTAATGCGGGTATTTCCATTGCCCGTGCCATAATGGCGGTATGTGACGTTCTGCCCCCCCTGTCGGTTACGAAGGCGAGAACATACTTCCTGTTCATGATGGCAGTGTCAGATGGGGTGAGGTCGGATGCGATCACGATCACTTCTTCTTCAAGATCGGCAAGGGAAATCATGTCAGATTTCTGCAGGTTGTTGATCATGCGCTTGCTGATGTCGGATATATCGACAATTCGTTCACGAAGGTATTCATCTTCTATTGAACTGAGGCTCTGGATCAACTCCAGTGATATATCGTTGAGTACCCATTCGGCATTACGGTTTTCCCTGGCGATAGTGTCTCGAACCTTCTGATCAAAAATGGGATCTTCAAGTACCATCAGGTGACTCTTGAATATATCAGCAGTGTCATCTGATAAACTGCTTGCAATCTGAATCTGTATTGCCTTTATATCTTCCTTGGTCTTTGCCAGGGATTCATCAAATCGCTCTATCTCCCCATCAATTCTATCTTTGGGAATGGTATATTTGGGTATGATAATATTATCACCCTTGTATATATATGCCTTCCCTATGGAAATACCGGGAGATGCGATTGTACCTTCTACTGATTTTGACATAAGATGTTGTTTACCCGTTCTGTTTTTATATTCAATGCATAAAATTAACGTAATTCAGGTTCACTATTATCCGCTATATTCTGGTATTGTACCGTAAATGGTGTTCTATTAGAATAGCGTAAAAATTACATGTTTATAGAAAAAGTATATATAAATCATGTGAAGTGTCAAGGTGTATGTATTAATCGGTACTAATTAGAAATGTCAAGTGAATTTCATAAGATAACCAGACGGAATTTTCATTATCTCCCTGCCATTCCCGTCACATCTATCTGTCATCCCTGTGACATTTCTCTGTCATTCTCGCAACATCTCTCTGTCATTCCCGCCCCCGCCTGCG
>JAGYNX010000293.1 GCA_018399855.1 Spirochaetota bacterium | reverse complement strand
TATACCAACTACATCCTTGACGAGATTGACCTCCTTATCGCACTTGGTGTTCGTTTCGATGACAGGGCGACCGGCAAAGTAATGGAGTTCGCTCCAAACGCTTCAATAATTCATATTGACATTGACCAGTCTGAGATCGACAAGATACGGGAAACCGACCTGAACCTGGTTGGTGACCTTCGACATTCCATGAAGAAGCTGGTTCCAATAATAGATGAGAATCCAAGACAGGACTGGGTCAACTACGTTACCAATATAAAAACGCAACACCCTTACCCAAAACCTGATAATGATTCCATATTTCACCCGGTAAACCTGCTTACAACTATAAGCTCCATGGCAGATTACCAGTCTATTATCACCACCGACGTGGGACAACACCAGATGTGGACAGCCCAGTACTACCCATTCAACTACCCCCGCACAATGCTGACCTCAGGTGGTTTTGGAACCATGGGATTCGGACTACCTGCTGCCATTGGTGCTGCCATCGAGAATCCTGAAAAACGGATCATCTGCATCAGTGGGGACGGCTCATTCCTGATGAACATACAGGAACTTGCAACCCTGAAAGACCTTGATCTGAATGTTACCGTATTCATCATGAACAACCAGGCACTGGGACTTGTTCGCCAGCAGCAGGAGTTGTTTTTCGATAAAAAATACGTTTCATCTCTTTTCGACTCTAACCCTGATTTCGCGGGTATCGCCGAAAAATTCGGCATCAATGGCATTAACCTGGAACATGAGAATAATCCCATGTATGCCATTGCCCGCTCACTCAGTGAACCGGGACCATTTATTGTGAACGTTCCAATCAGTCTCTGTGAAAATGTATATCCCATTGTGCCTCCAGGGGCGGCAAACAGGGAAATGGTAGGATAACTAATGAAATTAAAAAGGAGGACAATATGAATACTATCGTTATAGAACTTCTGGTGAAAAACCACCCCGGCGTCATGTCACATATAACCGGCCTTATCATGCGCAGGGCCTGTAATATTGAAGGAATACTCTGCGGAACGGTGGGGGACGGGAATACCAGCCGCATCTACCTTTTAATGGAAGACGACTGGCGTATACCAAAAATTGTCAAGCAGCTTAATAACCTGTACGACGTGATCGAGGTTATTCCGCGGGAAGACTGCGACGCCGCGGTGTTCGACAGGATACCGGAGATGATGGAAACGGGTGCGGGGGTGTGATCCCTCGTCCCGTTTTCTTAAAGGATTTACCGCAGGGGCGGTAGAGTACGCAAAGTTTGCAGAGAGGTGTATTAAATATACCTCTCCTATTTTTTAAACCTCAGATGAGCAAAGTTAAATTAAAAGTGAGAAATGAAGTGTTAACAGGTTTGTTTATTTGAACTTTTGGTGAATTATACAACAACATTTTCAATTACAGTCAATAACTCTGCTCTGTACCAAAAGCTCCCCGTCCTTCTACTGGTGTAAAGTCATAATCGGGGTATCGTGCTTTCAGGGAATCGGTTACTTTCTTAACGACGTGCATTGGTGTCTTTACTCCCCTGCCAAGGTAGTTGGACCCGGCGTCCACGATAAAATGTTTCTTCCCGTTTCGTGGTTTTACCGCCTTGATATGTCCGCCATGGGTTGGTCTGAAATTGTAGGGTTCCTGCATGAGTATTGTTTCAGTTTCGATATGTGGTTTTGTGCCGGCTGAGAAGAATTTCGGTGTATAGCTTTTCTGCTGCATCATCTGTGCCACGTAGGTTATATGCTCCCCGTCATACAGCCCCTCAAGCCAGTCACGAAACATCTCCTTGCCCACCCTGTCCCAGTTGCGCCGTTCGGTAAACCTGCCTATGCGGAATTTCTGCTGTATTGGAACGAAAAGAAGGGACATGTTCTCATACTTCTTCATCTCAAGAAGCTGTTCGGGCACGTAACTCATGACAACAAAATTTGTAATTGCATCCTGCAGGTGTTCGTTCTTTTTGTACAGGGGCCATTCACGAATTATTTCCATGGCCCGGGTAGCATTCCTGCTGTCCCTGAATGATGAAGTATACCTGTAAAGATGATCTTCGTCGTTCAAGCGCAGCACTCCCTCGCTTGCGGCAAGTGATTCCTCGTTGAGATCAAGAACGTTGATAAGGATTATCCCCCCGTCATCGTCTACACGGTAAAAGCAGCCCTGCTGATCTTTACCGTTGCCCAGCCTTCTGACAATATCGCCTGAAGCCAGGGAGTCATAATCGTCTACTTTCTTCAGCAGGTCATTAAAATGTATACCAGCCTGGTTCATTATTCCTTCTCTTTCAACTCTACCAGAAAATCCATCTCCGAGGCGATGGCATCCATCGCTTCGTGAACTTCCTTTATCTTTGATTCCACGAACTGTATATCCGATTCTACTTCTTTTTTACGCATTTCAAGTTTTTTCTTTTCGAAGCCTTCTTTCTTCTCATTTAAGATTGCAATTGTCTCGATGAAGTCATTCAGGTAACCGTTCAAGCGGTCACACGCTTCACGGGTCTGCTCATAGATCCGCTGTGTATCGGGATTATCGCTTTCTACAGGTTTTAGTTGAATGTGCTTTTTGTTTTTCATCATGCTCTCCATATTATCCTGTTTTCATCTCAATGTTTTCTTACCGCAGATGAACGCAATTCAGTGAAAAGTGAGTAGTGAAGAATTATCAGTTAACTTCTCACTATTCACTAATCACTTTTCACTAATCACTAATAATCTGCGTTCATCGAGCAAAGCGGGCGGTTTCAAAAATTTAAAGCTGTATGATATTATGAGTCCCTATGATTTTCATAATATTACAGAATTAACAATACTTTTCAATAATAGCATACTTTCTATCTCTTGCAGCAAAAAAATGTTGCACAAGTGACCTGCCAGGTATATGAAATCAAATCATGAAAACAACCGTTTTTCACAAATCATACCCACTATGGGTTAAGATCATACTGGCAGTATACATGATCGCGTTTGCAGCTGCAACCTGGAATCATGTTGCCGATATCATTGTTGGGGGCCTGTTTCCCTATGATAAGTTCTGGGACGTCCCATGCTGGATGAACCTGT
>JAGYNX010000292.1 GCA_018399855.1 Spirochaetota bacterium | reverse complement strand
TATATCGATCTGGCCTGATAAAATCTGGATTACTTTTGATGTGATCAATGAGCCATCCCTGGTACTTGCGCATCTTGAAAAAATAGTTGCTTTCTTCTATGTAATCCGGTGTTATGTTGTGTTCAGGGCATTTCCCGTCCTCCATCTCCTTTTCCGTTAAGAAGCGTTCACACCCCACGCAATAATGACCGCCATAACTACCGAAATAGATGTCACCCTTGTCATATACTTTCTGCAATACCTGTTGTACAACCTTCTTGTGACGCTCTTCGGTGGTTCTGATGAACTCGTCGTATTGAATATGTATGGCGTCCCAGGCGCTGCGAAATTTCCCGCTGATGATGTCGGTGTATTCCTGGGGTGTCGCGTTGTTGTCATGCGCGGCTTTCATGATCTTGTCACCATGTTCATCGGTGCCTGTAAGAAAAAAGGTATCGTAACCTGTCATGGTATAGAATCGTTTCAGGAAATCAGCCAGTATGGTTGTGTAGGCATGTCCTATATGTGGTTCTGCGTTCACGTAATAGATGGGTGTTGTTACATAAAACCTGTGTTCCATGGTGTACCTCGTAAGAAAAGAATCAGATGCAGGGCTTATTCGTCGCTGTTGTCAGCGTCAAAGGAATGGAGGATCTTCTCCCGTGTTTCCCTGTTTAATACTATATTTCCGTTTTCAACTTTGAATTCATTTTTATGCAGCAGTATACTGTGATTGTTGCTTCGTATGCTGATTAATTCCTTGAGTGTGTCAACCGATTCTATACAAAAATGTCTGCCGTTGATGCTGAATTCTTTACCCGAGCGTGGCAGTGAACTGTTCAGTGAACGATACACGTCATATTCGTAGCCAAGACAGCAGAGAAGCCTGCCGCACATTCCTGATATTTTTAAAGAGTGAAGGTTCAGGTTTTGTTCTTTGGCCATTTTGATTGATACGGGTTCAAATTCTTCTTTTAAGTTAACACAGCAGAGCTGACGGCCACAGGGGCCGAATCCCCCGGACATGCGGGCTTCATCGCGAACTCCAATCTGACGCATCTCGATGCGTGTGCGAAATACCGACGCAAGATAACGTACCAGTTCCCTGAAATCTATACGGTTTTCTGCCACGAAGTAAAAAATAATCTTGGTCTTGTCAAAAAGGCATTTAACCATGACCAGCTTCATATCGAGCTTTTTTTCTTTAGCTTTTTCCCTGCATATCTTGAATGCTTTTGTTTCAAGTGCTTCGATGTCAGGAAGGGCTTCCAGGTCATTTTCTGACGCCAGTCGAAGGAGTTTTCCGCCGACCTGGCTTTTGCTGCATCCGCAGGTGAGTTTTTTGAAAACCCTGCCGATATCAACCCCATGTTCTGTTTCAACAACGCAAAGGGCGTTTCGTTTGACGAACACATTGTTGGTATCAATATAATATATCTGCTGGCTGTTTCTGAGTTTGACGCCTGTTGATTCCATTTGTTTTTTATCCTGTCATATAAGAAAGGTCTGTTAATGGGAGCTCACTCCCGTTTTCAAAGCATAAAGAATATAGCATACCCTTGATGGCCATTCTAATATTTAAATTATGAGATTGGCCCTTTTTCAAGGCAAGCAGTATTTTAATCATTCCTTTCAATTTGTGAATATCCGTCAATTCATTTCTTATCCAGGGTATATGGGTTACACTGCCTGTAAGCACATGAAGCAGATGGGCCCTGAACATGTGGGTGAGAAAATCAATCATGCGGTCTTCAGATATTGTTTTGGTGATATCTTTAAAATGCGCGGTAAATACAGACTCAACCAGAAGGAATTCGCACAGGGACTGGTAGTACTGCACAAGAGCGGTAAATAGTGTCTCATCAGCCAGGATCCCGGCATTTCCAACTGACCCTCCGGCTACCGGTAAAGTGCGATCGATAGTCTCGGTGTTATACCCACTGGCGGAAAGAATGTCTCGTAATTCTTTATCGGATAGACGGGTAAACCTTAGTTCGCTGCACCTTGACTTGACCGTGGGCAGCAGCCGGGATTTCTGGGAGGAAACAAGGATTATTATGGTTGAAGGTGAAGGTTCTTCCATGGTTTTGAGAAATGAATTTTGTGCCTGAGTGTTCATGCAATGGGCATCATCGATAAGAACTGCCCTGCGGCCGGTAACTGGAGCCATTGAGAGCCTGTCTATTAGCCAGCGTATGGAACCTTCTTCCTTTTTGGTTTCGTTTCCTACGGGTATGTTGCCCTTTTCACCGGGAACAATGGTGATGAAGTCGGGATGTGACCCGGCCTTTACCTGGCGACAGGAATTACATGTCCCGCATGGCGGGTTTTCATCTGAGCAGAACAGTGACATGAGGAATCGTCGGGCAATAAGCATTTTTCCAATACCTGCCTGGCCGGTGAAAAGCATGGTGTGATGGTGAAGGCCGGTACGGGACAGCCTGTCCAGTATGTTCAGTTGTAGAGAATGTCCTGTAATACCGTTAAATTCCATATGATAATCAATGCCTGAGGTCAAGCAACAGGCCGCGTATCTCTTCGATGGTTTTAAGCAGGTTGAAAGCCTTGTTGCTCTTCTGACTTATAGTCGTTGCTATCAGGTCAAGCCTGTCATTGATCTTATCGATGATGACAAAGTCAGCCCTGTCCCTGCGGCGACGCTGCAGGGTTTCAACTGAAGTATCTGAATCAAGAAGCATCTTCAGAATAGATTTGACCATTGATTTGTACTTGTTCATCTGGTACATGGATTGTTCTTCAATGAAACGTTTTTCCTGTTCAGCCAGATCATTCATCATGTTCTCAATTGTTCCCTGGAATTCAGTGGAAATTGTACTTTCCAGCTCAGCCTGAAAATTTTTATCAGCGTGGGTGGTCTCGCCAGTTTTTTTATTGCGAATGGATTTCTGTTCGTTCTTTTTTGTAGATACAGGTTTAATTTCCATTATGCACTATCCTGACGTCTGTTTATCGTGCAGTTACCTTCGAATTGAACACCATCTTCCATAATAAGACTGGGGGTAATGATATTACCGTTAATTTTGCCGGATGAGAGCATGATGATCCTTTCGGTGGCAAAAA
>JAGYNX010000291.1 GCA_018399855.1 Spirochaetota bacterium | reverse complement strand
ACAAGTTTGCGGGACGTTATCGGTTTGGAACGAAGCATATCGATGTGCATGACTGGCTTTCGAACTATAACGCTGTACGAATGCAGGGGGGACTGAACCTGCTTGCAAAGGTCCTGGGAAAGCCAGGGAAAATGGGAACAAGCGGTGATGATGTCTATGATCTGTACAGGGAAAGTAATTTGGAACGGATAAACCAGTATTGTATACATGATGTACTTGATACGTATTTTGTATTTCTCAGGACACGTGTACTGATGGGTGATGTCTCATTTGACCAGGAGAAGTCAATTATAAACGGTACAAGGGTATGGATGGAAGAGAACATTGAAAAAAATCCAGCTTTTATCGAATACCTTGATAACTGGAATGAACCCGACGCTGTATCATGACCCGGATGTGTAATGCCTTCACATGTTGCATATTCGCAACATGTCTTCGTTAATACGCAACAAATATTACATCATGCGAACACCTTCAACTTGATGTGCTATAACTTCTGAATAAACCAGTATGTACAGGTTGTATAATATGATGGTATGGCATGATACATGCTTTAATTATTAGCAGGTGAAAAGATGATATGAAATTGACACTATTGCAAATATTCATTGTCTTCTGGGTTTCAGCCCTGATGTGGGTTGTGGTTGAATATTTCTATTACCGTTTTCATAGAAGAGAAGGATCGCAGAATACCTCAGACAGGTCTCGAAACAAGTAAGAAACAGGATACTTTATAATGTTATAGTAGTATGATGCCGGCATACAGTGTGTCGGCATTTTTTTGTTTACTGGATTTTTCATGTACATTATACAAGATGTATGTAAAAGAGAGGTTTCGATGATTAAATCACAAATTATATTTTTTCTGTCAGTTGGTATATTACTGTTTTTTCTGCAGGACTGTTATCCCGCCCAGTCTTTGACTGAAATAGCTGACAATATTGATAATTTCAAAGGCAAGACAGTCACCATGGAATTAAAATTGAAATATTATGATCATATTTTTAATGTACTCACATTCTATGATACGGATAACATTGATATATCTTTTGATATCAAGGAATTACAGGATGAACCTCGTTTTAAAAAGCAAATGCTTAACCTGTACAGGGGAAGATCATATACTGTTACATTTGAAGTACTGAAAAGAGGGAACCTGGGTTTATTGATGGGAAAGCTGATTGAAGTTAAGCCATCATTTATAAAAAATATTCCGGAAAATAATGAAAAGGAAAAATAAAAGGCAGAATAGCTGGGCGGCTATTCTGCCTTCCCCGTAATAGGTTAAGCTTATGCGCAGTGCCAGAAGCACACATTTAGTATAAATCGGGAGGGATTTACTATAGTGCTTCGTGCATTAATAGTATCGGTTATAAACTTTAAAACTTTAATTAATTTATTAAAAAAACAGAATTAATTATCTAATGATATTTTTTTTTGATTTGACTTTTACCCGATTGATGATATTATTTATGTAAATAGTTATGGCTGGTACACGTTAGTAATTATTAAAATTATAGAAAGAGAGGTTTATATGAAAAGAACAGCAGTAATAGCAATTGTGGCCATGGTAGCATTTACAATTGCTTGTGGTTCATCTCAGCAGGTTCAGAAAGATTATGCAGATCCTAACGCAGCACTTGTATCTGCCCAGAACCAGCAGCTTGAGAAATACCCGGTAAAGGGTTTTGCCTACAAAAGTTCAGAAATGCCTGAGCAGAAATGGGACAAGTGGGCTGATGTTGCCACACCAGTTGTAAAAGAAATCATTAATAAGCTCCCTGATGGGTATGTACTTCAGGTAACAGGTCATGCTGACGCCATTGGGCCTGAGCAGCCAACAGGTAACAAACCTGGTAACATAAAGATATCCAAAGACAGGGCACAGACAGTATATAACGCCTTAAAACGAAAGGGTGTGGATACAGACAAGATGACATATGAAGGTGTTGGTTCTTCTGAGCCTATACCCGGATCAAATCCGAGTGCCGCAAAAAACAGGCGTGTAACCTTCAAGGTTGTTCCCGAATAAACCTGATTAAGCTGAAAGTGATTGTAATAGTTTTTGCAGGAGTCGGAATTCCCGGCTCCTGTTTTGTTTTGACGAAAACTTCATTATTAAATTCTATAAATTCTACTCTCACAATAATTGAAAAAATGTAATTGCCAGCATGGTAGCCGGGTGATTAGTAAGTAGAAAAATAACAGAGAAATGGATAATGGGTAACAATAAAACTGGATTAATTGTAAAAGTAATGGGTCTCTATTGTACGGTTAATGCGGAAGGAGAATCACGTAATTGTACGTTGCGTGGTAAAATTCGCCAGTCAGAAGAAAATAAAGCAATCACCAACCCGGTTGCTGTAGGAGATTACGTCAATTTTCATATTCAGGATGATGGCAGCGGGGTAATAGAAAGTATACATGAACGGACAAATATTTTTTCTCGTAAAGAGAAAGGAAGAAACAGTAAGGAAGATATTATTGCTGCAAACTGTGATTTAATCGTTGTTATGCAGTCCTTCAGGCAACCCAGGTTGAATCTTCGTTTTGTGGACAGGATTTCTGTACGGGGGAAAATGCAGGGGATTCCTGTACTGGTATGTATTAATAAGAGTGATCTTGCAAAAGAAGATGAAAAAAAGGGTGTATTAGAATACTATAGAAATGCCGGTAATGATATCGTATTCGTAAGTGCGGTTACTTCGGATGGGCTTAAAGATCTATACAGGTATTTAGAAGATAATGTTTCTATTCTCGTTGGTTTCTCGGGAGTTGGGAAAAGCAGTATACTTAATGGTCTTTTCCCCAACCTGGATTTACGGGTTAAAGAGGTTTCAAGTAGAACAGGAAAGGGCCGGCATACAACGACAAATGTCGAAATGATTAGTGTTGATAAGAATACTGCGATAATTGATACTCCCGGTATGAGAGAATTTGGCCTGATGGATATGGAACCTCATATCGTTGGAAATTATTTTTATGAATTTGCTGAACACGCGGATAAATGCGGGTTTATGCCATGCACACATGATCATGAACCTGATTGTGAGATAAAGCGACT
>JAGYNX010000290.1 GCA_018399855.1 Spirochaetota bacterium | reverse complement strand
CATTCTTTCGTGAATGTCTGCCCTGGAATGATATCACATTATCATCACCCAGGGCTTCCCAGAATTTACCGCTATCATCACGTTCTATAAAGTCGGGGTCAATATCTGAAACTTTCATGTGTAAGAGTTCTTCCCGTGTATACCCGGTAACAGTGATGGCCGAAGTATTCACGTCCACTATGTTTCCCTGGAGATCGTGTAGAAAGAGCATGTCCGCTGCCTGGTCAACAAGGTTGCGGTACTTGTGCTCGCTGTAATACAACGCCTCATGTAGCTTCCTGCTTTCGGTAATATCCTGTACCATGCCAACTGAGCGAATGATAGCCCCCTCCCGGTTTCTCTGGTGTTCGCACTTTTCAAGCACATGCCGGATCTCACCTGTGTGCTTCTGAATGATTCTATGCTCAACCTCGTAGTGATCCTGGTTATTATTAATGGAGTCCTTGTATGCCTGGTCAACCATGGCACGATCATCCGGATGAATCAATTCCAGGAATTCGTTATATTCCGGTTACCCCTCCTCCGGGCTCATACCGCAAATACGAAACACTTCTTCCGACCATGTGAGGTGGTCGTCGGCCAGGTCGTATTCCCAGGTCCCCACGTGGGCGATGGCTTCTGACCTGTTCAGAAGATCCTCTTTTCGGGTAAACGCTGATTCAATATGGCTTAACTCGGTTACATCAATTAGTTTATTGTTTCTGTCCTGTGCCCGGTGAAGTTTAAGGGTCATCCTGATTGATGCGTCAAGAACGGTAATGTTGCTATCCCGTACCAGGTATATACACGGGTAGTTGGAGATGATGTTTTCAGGAATAATGTCATCAGTACCATCGTGTAAAATAAGAAGGGGAGTATTGTTCCCAATTGCAAGATGTTTCAAATTGTTGATATCATCCACACTGCCTGTATCCGCAAGTACCAGGTCAACGGGATGATCGCCAGGCAACAAACCTGCTTCCACGTCATCAAATTGAGTAGTGATAACGCTGTACCCGAAATCTTCCAGGTTCGCGGCCATTTCGTTTGCGGTTTGGCCCCGGGGTTGAATAAGCAGTATAACTTTTCCCGATACATCATGCACCAGAATACCTCAATGCCTTTTTGACCTGACGTGGGTGTTGGTGGTGTAAACACCCACTGGCGAACATAGTGTAATACAGTTAACGCAAAAGGCAAGAACCTTTATACAAGTGGTATGGAAATAACGAAGCTGGTTGTTGTATTCTGATCAACAGAAAATGTTCCTTTCAGCTGCTTTGCCAGCATGGAGACCAGTTTCATGCCGGTGCCGCCGGATTCATCAGGATTAAAATTAGCGGGAAGACTTACACCGTCATTAGATACGGTGAGTGTTATGCATTCACGATCTTCCCGTAATTCAACGTAGATGGTGCCGTGTAATTCATCCGGAAATGCGTGTTTCAGCGCGTTAGTCACCAGTTCGTTTACAATAAGTCCAAGTGAAGTGGCCTTCTTGGCATCAAATGCTATCGGCGCGTACTGTTGGTTAAATGTAACCCTGTTGTTCTGCGCGGTATATGTGGATTTCAGTGAATTGACAATGGATAAAAAATAAACATCGAGTTTCACCGTGTGTATGCTGCCGGTATCATAGAGCAGAGTGTACAGGCTGCTCAGTGACTGAATCTGGCCGTGAATTGTTTCAAGGCTGTTGCGGGTATCGGCCTGTCGGGTGTTACCAAGTTCAATATTCACCAGGCTTGACATCAATTGCATGCTGTTCTTGACACGATGCTGCAGTTCATTAAAAAGATCGCTTTTTTGCTGCAGCAGGTCATGAATTGCCATCTCGCTCTCTTTGTGGGCTGTGATGTCACGGGCAATTCCCCTGAACCCGGTAGGCTCACCGTGTTCGTTCTTTATAAGGGAAACAGAGGCTTCGATATATTTTTTTTCACCCGCGGTTGTAAAAAGAACCCATGATGATTCCCTTGCGGGTTTGCCTGACCTGTAGACACTGTTAAATGACTGGAAAATCTTTCTGCTGTTTTCTTCATCCGAGTATTCCCTGTAATGTATACCCGTGAGTTCACCCGGCCCGTATCCAAGCATGCGGCACATGGAATCATTAAAAGAAACGAAACGCCCGGCAAGATCAACCTCGTAATATCCATCTTCAATCTCATCAAGAATTCGACGGTACCTTTCTTCGCTTTGCCGAAGTTCACTTTCTGTTTTCTTCCGTTCGGTAATATCTTCGACAATCATCATACCACCGTTAACCTGGCCGTGTTCCATGATAACCGGTGTGCTGATAATTCGAATGGGGGTGATCTTGTCTGCCGTTACCGATTGGTACTCGATTTCAATTGAGACGGTTGACTTTGTATCAAACAATTCACGAAGTGATTGAACCACCCTTGTGTCGGGCAGTTCCATCATGTTGAGTCCAACAAGCTTGTCCCTGGAAGAACCGATTATACCAACGAATATATCATTACATTCGGTAATTACTCCACTGTTGTCAAAACGAAGCAGGCCAAGTGGGGCATTGTTGAATATACGGCGGTATTTCTGTTCACTTTCTTCAAGGTCGCGTATTGCTTTTCTTCTGTCAGTTATGTCATGGGCAATGCTTCCGATATATATCATGTTCTGCTGATCATCAAAAAGTGGAAAAAGTATGCTGTCAAACACCCGTTTCTCATTATGTATTACCAGGGTATCTTCCACCCTGAGAGGTTCCCTGGTTTTCTTTACCAGGTTGATGCGTTCCATGAATATTGACGCCACTTTTTCAGGCAATACCTCCCTGAAAGGTTTATTCTCAATGCGGGAAGGTTCTATTCCCATCAGGTCACAGGTGGATTTGCTTACCTGCAGATATCGGCCGTCAAGATCATGTATATTGATAAGAAGGGGACTGTGGCGCAGAATACCAAGAAGACGCTCCGAAGTTTTTTTCAGGTTTTCTTCAACAAGCCTGAGCCTGGTAATATCCAGGATAACGCCGATAATCCCCGCCTTGTCGTCATTTTTTGTGCTGAAGATTGCCTTGTGAAAAATGACATCATGCGGTGTTTCATCGGTGGCCATCACCTGTGCTTCG
>JAGYNX010000029.1 GCA_018399855.1 Spirochaetota bacterium | reverse complement strand
CCCTGTCATAGGTGATATTCTCCCTGTCATACAGATCCATGAAATAGGCGAAACTTGGCACAACCAGGGCTGAAATGTAATTCCGTTCATCACCGATAAAAAATATCTGCTCCACAACGCTGCTGGTAGAAAAAAGATTTTCAAGTTTTACGGGTGCTATATTCTTACCAACCGCGGTACAGATAATAGCCTTCTTACGTTCAACAAACTTGTAATACCCGTCAGGTGACTGCTCAACCACGTCACCCGTAATAAACCATCCATCCGGCGTGAAGGATGCTTCGGTATCCTCGGGCTTGTTCAGATACTCTTTAAAGATTCCCGCGCCCGATAATTCCAATTCACCATCCTCGGCTACCCGGCTGATACTTCCATTGGCGTTTTTACCCATGTATCCCGGCTTGCAGGCAGTGAGAGGGTTAAGCAGTGCCGCATTGAAACTTTCAGTTGAACCGTATCCTTCAACAACGGCAATCCCTACCGCGTAATAAAACTTCAATAGATCCGGTGAAATGCTTGCACTTGCCGAAAAGGAGTGCCTGAAATTTTTGCCAAACAACCCGCGTACTTTCTTGAAGATAATTGTATCGGCTACCTTAAACTTAATTCTGAGTCCAAGTGGCATCCTTGATGTAAATTTCAGGTTTGAACGCATGTCATAACAGTCATTTTCGTTTTTCCTGTATTCAAGTGCCTCGTATCCCACTTTCATTGCCCAGTTGAAAAGTTTTTGCTTCACCGCACTTGCTGCCATCTGGTCTTTTATGGTAACATATATTTTTTCATATAATCGTGGAACACAATTGATCCAGGTAGGGTTATACTTCTGCATATCATCCACAAGGGTGGCCGGCTTGTCCGCGTAACAAATACACGCTCCTTCACGCAACCCGAGCCACTGGCATGACCCCCTGTCAAACACGTGAGACAGCGGAAGGTAGCACAGAGTCACGTCCTCTTCGGTTATATCCATTTCATATTCATGAAAGTAATCCCGGGTTCCTTCAAGGCGTGATGATGCTGACCAGTTGGTGATAACAACACCCTTACCAAGTCCCGTTGTACCGGATGTATACAGAATGGTAAACCAGTCATCTATGGTAAGAGATTTCCTTTGTTCTTCATATGATTTCAATATCGCGGCATCTTTCTTCAGTTCAGCCCCTTTCTCGATGAGATCATACAGTCCAAGTATGGATTCACTCTCTGATCTAAAGGTGGGATCCATTACTATGATCTTTTCAACCCCGGGTATCTGGTCCATTACCGGTTTAACCTGCTTTAATAATGAAGCACTTCCAAGAAAGAGAAACCTGCTTGCCGAGTCATTCATAATATAAATGACCTCGTTGTTGGAAAGGGTAGGATAAATGGTCACGCTGGCAACACCACAGCTGGCAAGTGCCACGTCAACCTGTGTCCATATATGGCTGGGAGCTGCCATAAGTCCGGCGCGTTCTCCTTTTTTTAAACCAAGATCAATAAGCGCGCACGCTATGGATTCTACACGATCCTGCAGTTGGGCATATGTGAAAGACCCGTTATTATCGCCCTGAAACAGGGCAACATTAAATTTTTGTGCCAGGCTGTCTGGAAACTGCTCACATGTATCATAAAAATATTGCGACATTGTTTTTACATATTCAAACGACATAGTATCCCCCTGATTGAAATGCTATAATCACACAAAGTGTATCAAACATCACATCACGTCATGGGATGTCAATACACAATTCTTATGTATACAAATATTACTATACTAATATATATCTCACGTGTTATTGTATAACAAATAATTTCTATTTCAGCCTGTTTTTGATACTCTCTATGGATTTTGCCACGGCCTGCTCGAGATTCTCGGGTGACTTACCGCCAGCCTGTGCCATGTCCTTTCGGCCGCCCCCGCCTCCGCTAACTATTTTAGATATCTCCCCGATAACTGCATTACAGTCAATTCCCTTCTCAATCGCGGGCTGGGTGGCTGCACACAAAAGCATTGCCTTACCCTTTACTGCCGAACCAAGACAGACAACTGACTCCTTTGCCCTTGAACGTATCATGTCAGAGAGAGAACGCAACTCGTCAACACTCATTTCTTTAAAGGTACTGGTAATTACCTTCAGCCCGTTTACTTCCACGGCATCCTGTATTAACCTGTCCGCATATTCCTTCAACCCTGACTTCTTCTTCTTCGACATCTCCTTTTCAAGTGCCCGGTTCTGTTCAAGAAGATCCTGCACTTTACTCGGAACCCCCTGTTCTGCCACGTTCAATTTTTGCGTCAGCTGCTCCAGTATCTGCTGCTGGGCTACGAACCGTTCATATATTCCACGAAGGGTTACCCCCTCTATTCGCCGCATACCCGCCCCGGGAGAGCCTTCACGCAATATCTTGAACACACCAATCTTCCCGGTATTGTCCACGTGGGTACCGCCACACAGCTCCATGCTGAAATCATCAACTTTCACCACCCGCACGTTATCTTCGTATTTTTCGTCAAATACCGCAACCGCTCCCATGGCAATGGCTTCATCAAGCTGTCTTTCTTCAGTCTCTACAGGGAGGTTCTCCCATATTTTTCTGTTTACCAGTTCTTCAACAGACCTGATCTCCTCGTCACTCATCTGCTTAAAATGACTGAAATCAAAACGAAATCGTTCAGGCTCCACAAGTGAACCGGCCTGCTGCACATGCTCTCCGATGATACTTTTCAAAGATGCCTGCAACAGGTGGGTTGCGGTATGGTTGGCACGGGTAAGGTTCCTTCTCACCGTGTCTATCTCGAGGGTTACCCCGTCACCAACCTTGAACACACCCTTGGTTGCCACCCCGATATGCAGTATGGTATTGTTATATTTCCTGGTATCCTCAACAGCAAACACGGCGCCTTCACCGGTGTATATGCTGCCACGATCACCTACCTGGCCCCCGGATTCAGCGTAAAAGGAAGATTCACCGGTAACAATGATGCCCCGCGACCCTTCATCGAGTGTATCAGTAATCTTTTTCATTGAATGCAGTATAATAATTTCAGAAGAGACACTGTCTTTCTCATATCCTTCAAAAGAGGTAGTTCCGGCATTCTTTGCAAGCTCTTCAAATATCTTCTCGTATTCTGATTCACCACTTTTCCAGCTCTGTTTACCTCTTTCCCGCTGTTTTTTCATTTCATCTTCAAATCCGCCGGTATCAACCTTAAGATTTTTTTCTTCTGCCATCTCCACCGTCATCTCAAGGGGAAATCCAAAGGTATCATATAGCAGAAAGGCGTCCTTACCGGATATTGTATCATCTCCACTTTTGCCCAGTGCACTTACAATATCTTCGAGCTTCTGCATACCGTTATCCAGTGTTTCCAGGAAACGTTCTTCTTCCCCTTTCAACAGCTCCTTCACGTTGAGAGCAGCCTTTTTTATCTCAGGGTAATAATCCCCCATTATATCCACGATGGGATCAACCAACCTGTAGACGAAAGGTTTATCAATACCTATCTGCCTGCCATACCGAAGGGCACGCCGCAGAATCCTTCGAAGCACGTATCCCCTTCCCTCGTTTGACGGATACGCCCCATCGGATATGGCGAAGGTAAGAGACCTGGCATGTTCCACTATAACGTTAACGGCAGTAGCATCATCACCTTCGTATACAGTACCGGTCTCCCTGCATACGAACTCCACCAGTGACTTCAACTCATCGGTGTCGTATATTGAATCCACATTCTGCACAAGGGTGGCAAGCCGTTCCAGCCCCATCCCCGTATCAATACCGGTTTTTGGCAGCGGCGTGAGATTTCCGTTTTCATCCTGGAAAAACTGGTTAAACACCAGGTTCCAGTATTCCATGAACCGTTCACAGTCACATCCGGGCTTACAATCTTCTGACCCGCAGCCGTATTCTTCACCCCTGTCAAGGTAGAGTTCAGAACAGGGCCCGCACGCACCGGTATCACCCGCCGGTCCCCAGAAATTATCCTCCCTGCCAAGGCGGACAATACGCTGGGCGGGAACACCAATATCTTTATTCCAGATGTCGAATGCCTCATCATCATCCTGGAAAATAGATACCCACAGGGTTTCCGGCGCGAAACCGATCACATTTACCGAGTAATCCCATGACCACTCAATAGCTTCTTTCTTGAAGTAATCACCGAAAGAGAAATTACCAAGCATCTCAAAAAAAGTACAATGACGCTTTGTCCGTCCCACCTCTTCAAGGTCACTGGTACGCAGGCATTTTTGCACAGATGTGGCCCGAGTATACTCCAGTTCGACAGTTCCCGCGAACATGGGTTTGAACTGCACCATGCCTGCCGTGGTAAATAAAAGTGTGGGGTCATCTTTTGGAATAAGAGAACTTGACGGCACAACCCTGTGATCACGTTCCCTGAAATAATTTAAAAACGAATCCCGCAAGTTCCTGACAGTCAACATATCTGTTCCCCTTTAATAGCTATCCTGTGAATCATTATCAAGCAAGCCGTCACTTTTCAGACGGCGCATAATCTTCTGTATTTCATCGAACTCAAAACCCCGCTGGCCAAGGTATTGCACAACCTTTCCATAAGGATTCTTTTTCGTCTTCACCCGTAATGCTTTTTTCAGCGCGATATTATAAATATCATCCAGGCTGGGCTGCTCTTTCTCGCTCTTCCGTATTGCCTTTGTTATCAGTTTCCGATCAACCCCTCTTTTCTGAAGTTCAGCCCGCAGCAGGTTGTCCCCCACCGTTTTTGCCCTTCGCTTATTCCTGATAAACTGGATGGCATACTGGTAATCATTCACATACCCTCTTTCTTCAAGATCAAAGAGCACTTCCCTGATAATATCCTTAGAGAACCCCTTTCGTGACAGGGCTATCTCAAGTTCCCTGGCCGAGCGGTTCCTTACCGCAAGGTAATCGTATGCCTTCCGCCTGCAGGTAAAACGGTCTGACTCTTCTTTTAGTTGCTGGTATTCGAGGTGGTCAACTACTTTTCCCGCCTCCAGTTGAAACATACCGGAAACACCATAAGGGATACGAAAAGCTTCACCGGTGTCACACAACACCTGCAGAAAGTCATCCCTGTATTGTATGGAGGAAATGGTTACCATAAGTGTACTCTTACTTCTTTTGTTTCACGAAGAGAACATACCTGTCAACAATATATACTCACCTTCAAATATATTCATAAATTAATGGCCATTGTCCATCATCAGAATTTTTTTTCCCATACATAAAAAGGGATGCCCTTTTCGGCATCCCCCTGGTTTTTTTTTGAAACATGTATATTCTTTTATCGTTTTGAAAACTGGAATTTCTTCCTGGCTTTTTTCTGTCCGTATTTCTTACGCTCAACAACTCGTGAATCCCTGGTAAGAAATCCGGCAGTACGCATCATCTTGTGATACTTGTCATCCATTGAAGAAAGGCATCGGGCGATCCCAAGTTTCACCGCGCCGGCCTGGCCCGACCATCCGCCCCCGATAACAGTGGCAAACACATCATAATTATCAATCTGCTCGATCTCTTCAAGCGGCTGTCGCACTACCAGTTCAAGGGTCTGTCGTCTGAAATATTCAGATATTGGCTGCTTGTTTATGGTGATAGTTCCGTTACCCGGTTTCACCCATACCCTGGCTACAGCTGCCTTACGTCTTCCGGTTGCGTATAATTTTTTATCTGCCATTATAAGTACCTCTTACAATTCTCCTGTTTACAGTTCAAGCGCTTCGGGTTTTTGCGGCTGATGCGGATGTTCCTCACCGGCATATACCTTGAGGTTTTTGATTACTTTTCGTCCCAGCTTATTCTTCGGCAGCATTCCCCATACCGCGTGTTCCACGATGTAGGTGGGATTTTCTTTTTTAATTTTCTCTATATTAATGAATTTCTTTCCACCCGGATGCTGGGTATGTCTGAAATATTCTTTCTGAAATTCCTTTTTACCGGTCAGCACAACCTTGTCCGCGTTTATTATAATTACGTTATCACCATTATCAAGGTGAGGGGTAAAAGTTGGCTTATGCTTTCCACGGAGAACCCGTGCAACTTCCGTCGCAAGCCTGCCAAGAATCTTTCCACTGGCATCCACGATATACCATTTCTTCTCGATCTGGGATTCTTTCAATGAGAATGTCTTTTGTCGCGTTATCATCGTCTCGTCCTCTTTATAGTACACGTGCGTATAAGTTCACAATTATATCCAAAAAGAATTGGAAAACAAAACTACTGGTGCCCCCTGTTTTTGTCAATAAAAAATACCAGGGACACAAAAATATCTCCCCTCCGATTTCTTCGGATGGATAATGACAAATGTATGCCACCCATTGTAATTTTCAAGATTAATTACATACTATATAGAAAAATGTGTGGTATTTAGTATTCTTTTTTATGGAGAGAAAACATCAAGAGGCGGGGATAGACGAACAGGCACATCCATGTGCCATCGATTAAACATCCCTGTGATGAGCAAACTAACCTGAAAACTGGGAAAGCAGAACTTCAGCCGCGTTAGAAAGGGCATCAGACCGGTTAAAATCATACCTGCTGTTATGTACAGCGTCACTTAATTCAGCAAGCTTCAAAGCCCTGCCAGGTGTTCCCTGCTGTTCATTTTCTCGTTGCAGCAATTCCCTTATTACAGGTTCGTAGTCCCTTGCTATTTTCAAGATCCTGGCCCGGTCTAATTCTACGTTTGATTTTAACTGGTAGAGACGACGGGCTTCACTGGAGATCTCTACAATATCTTCTCCCCCGCTTACCTTCCTTAAAAAGGTGCGTGACCGCCTGTTGCCGTCAGGCTGATCAAATTGGGAAATATTTCTCGGTGTTGTTCCACTAAACTGGTATATTTTCATGCGTATCACCTCTTTACTCATTATTCTGCGCACAACTTCTATTAATAGTATCGTCATAACTACATCTATGTTTAGCTATATTTATGTGTAGTGTGAATTTTTTTAAAAAATCCAGCGGTCAGTCAAACGGCTTCACCACAGAGGCACTGAGACACAGGTGTAAAGGTATGAAAATATATCCATTCTCTGTGTCTTCGTGCCTCTGTGGTGAAGCCGTTAGGACTATTGCACCCCCTTTAATTAATAATAATTGCCCTCATGCCAGAAGCCATGCATAATGACCAGAAGCACTATTAATGGAAGGAGACCCGGCCCTGATGCGACGAAAACTCACTGCCTTTTTCAAACGATACTTCAGCACCCTGAACATGGATCCCCGGTTCATACGCCCCCGGTCACCCGTGTTTGAAGAAGAAGAGACCCATGAACCCACCAGGTGGAAGGTAAACCTCGTCCTTCTGATCATCACTCTCATCACCACCACCCTGGCAGGGTCATCCGGCGGCGACAGTCTTGTGGAGATCATAGTAAGCGGGCTCCCCTTTTCCCTCACCATCATGGCAATACTATTGTCCCACGAGATGGGCCATTACCTGGCCGCCCGGCGTTTCCGCATAAAAGCCACGCTGCCCTATTTTATCCCATTCCCCTCCATCATCGGAACCATGGGGGCAGTCATCAAGATCAAGTCCCCCATACGAAGCCGGCGGGCACTCCTGTACATCGGCGCTATGGGCCCCCTTGTTGGATTCGTGTTGAGCATTGCCACCGTGATAATCGGCCTCTACCTGTCCGAGATACGCCCCCTCCCCCGGATGGAACCGGGAGCATTTGTCCCTATATTCGGCGATTCACTGCTGTTCGCCTTCCTGGTGAAAATCATACTTGGCACGATACCGCAGGGGCAGGACGTCTTCCTCTCATCATACGCCTGGGCAGGCTGGATCGGCTTCCTGGTCACCAGCCTCAACCTGATGCCCATGGGACAACTGGACGGCAGCCATATCCTCTATGCCCTGATAGGACGCAACCAGCTGTACTTCGGCTGGGCCGCTTTCGCCGCCCTGATTGTTCTTTCCTTAATATGGCCTGGCTGGATAGTCTGGATCATCCTGGTACTCCTGTTTCTCATGATCGGCCATCCCCCCGTTCACGATCCCACTCCACTCACCATGGGGGAGCGCGTCATGGGCTGGTCATGCGTCATTATTTTCATACTCACATTCATACCAGTACCGGTAACACTCCCATGACCCGTGTGTTCCCCCATATCATTCCCCTGCTACTGCTGGCTGCTCTCCTGTCCTGCAAAACACCGGTGCAGCCGCCCCGCGCTGGCAGCACCCCGGATCAATACAGCGCTACCCCTTTTACCAGCACCATTCACCCAATCGAGTGCCCCGGCTGTGTCCCGCCCCTTGAACCGTCGGGAATGCTGGTAAAGAACAACACCGTGTATTTCGTAAGCGACGATGCCACGCAGCAGCACATTTACAGCCTTCAGCCCGATGGTCGCACCTATACCGCGAAGGTAGCCATCCCCCTGCATTTTCCTGAAGACCTTACCAGGTCCATGTCACACAAACTCGACCTCGAAGGCATGTCCCTGGCGGGGGACGGGGTGGCCCTGGTGGATGAACGAAACAGGAATATATACATTGTAAATAACGATGGCATTGTTACCCCCCTCACCCACGACATCGGGGAGTATAATCTACAACATAGAATCACCTTCTCAGATGAACCCAATGCCGGATTTGAGGGCATCGCCGTAGATCAGGATAATAGCACCTGGTATATTGCCAACGAACGAAACAGGGCACTGGTATATGTCCTCACAAGGCGGCAGAACACACTGAAGACAATATCACATATTGACATGCAGGATCTTCTCAACGACCCCCGATGTGACATCTCTGATCTCTATCATGAAGAGGGCGCACTGTACCTGTTATACCGAAAAAAACGAACCATAATAAAAATTGACCCCCGAACCACCCGGGTACTGGCCACACTGTCTTTCACAGAGCTCACCAGCAGCCTTTACACTTCAAGAAAAGGCTACGGATTTGCCGAGGGACTTTTCATGACCCGCAGTACGGTATTCCTGTTACTTGACAGCAACGGCAACTCCTTTCGATCCCGTGATGGAGGAGAGCACGGCTGTATGATTATATTCCCACGACCCGCTGGATTCTGACAACCCGGTAATTCTTCTTGTGACATCATCATGAGAACTTCATGGCCACCCTTCTACCGGAAATTGAAGGCCTCGATGCAGTGGCCGGCGCCATGGTGGTGAAAACCCTTCAGAAGTAAAACAATTGACCTCTCGTCATCAAAATTCCATAATGCAGAACTTGCGGATTTATTACACATATAGTAACGGGAGGTGTATATGCCATTATACGAAATCAACACACGCAAACCACAAATCGGGGAAGGAACCTGGATAGCCCCCTCCGCCGAGGTTATCGGTGATGTCCGAATCGGAAAGAATTGTTACATCGGATTTGGCGCCATACTACGGGGTGATTACGGCACTATCATCATTGGCGATGAAACAGCGGTAGAAGAAGGTGTTACCATACACGCCCGTCCGATGGGTGAAACCGTAATCGGCGAGAGGGTAACCATCGGCCACATGGCCATGATTCACAATGCCACCATACACGACCTGGCGGTAATTGGCATGCAGGCGATGATCTGTGATTACTCCGAAATTGGACGGTGGGCCATAATCGCCGAGCAGGCACTGGTGGTAAACAGGCTGAAGGTTCCAGCTGAAACCATCTATGCCGGCTCACCCGCGAAAGAAATAGGAAAGGTGCAGGACAGGCACACAGAAACGTGGAACCTGGCCAAGCAGGTATACGTCGATCTCACCGATCAGTACAGCAACAGTTTTAAACAAATCGACTGATTTCCATAATTGCGCAGGTTCTTCTCACGTGAACTGACCAGTCCTGTTTCAGGACTGGTCAGACTTATAATTTTGTCTCACGTATTCGTCTATATATTCCTGTGGTTTCATTACCGCTTCAGCGGGAATGGTAAAATGATCCTGGTTCATCAACTGTAACGCGTAAGGATAATCATGAAACAGGTCCTGGCATACCTGGCGGATGCTCTTCCCCTCGTTCCGTGCTTTTTCCTGTACCTGCTCCAGGGCTTCCTTCTCAAAATCCAGGTATATTCCATGTTCAAGAAGAAAGTTTTTCTGAAATCCCTTGATATTATCATTGAGCAGTAATTTTTTTAGCACCTCAGATGGATCATCAACCGTCGCTTTATCTACTACCAGTTTTTTTACATCAGTTGAGGGCAGTGTTTTCTCAAACTTGATAAGGGTTTTCTCAAACACACTCAGAAGCCCCCTTGCCCCTGTCTTTTCATGATATGCCCTGCTTGCCAGGATACGCAACGCGTCATCCTTGAATTCCATGTCAATCCCATATGCCCTGAAGTCCATCTTTTTGCCAAGCACCACGGTGCTGTACTGGCTTTTCAAAATCCTGTACAACCCTTCTTCTTTCAGATCATTCAACACAATTGTTACCGGAAGCCGCCCAATAAATTCAGATTCAAAACCAAATTCGATGAGGTCTTCGGTTCTTACCTGTTTTAAAGTATCCTGCTTTTCCCGGTTGACCGCCTTGTCTTTACCAAACCCTATGGGCTGGCGGTTCATCCTTTTATTTATAATATTATCAAGCTCCCCGAAGGCACCAGAAACAATAAAAAGAATATTTCGCGTACTTATTTTTTTCCGCGATACTTTACCTGTTCGCTGCGCTTCCATTGCCGCTTCCACCTGTGAAGCCAGGTCATGGGGAGTTTTCAGGTCTACCTCCGCGTCTTCCATCAGCTTGAGAAGGTTTCGCTGTACACCACTTCTTGATACATCGGGTCCGCTGGAACTGCCAGTGGCTGCAATCTTATCGATCTCGTCGAGGTAAATGATACCGTATTCGGCCCTGTGAATATCACCATCTGCCTCGTGAACCATCTCCCTGACCAGGTCCTCCACGTCACCGCCCACGTAACCCGTTTCACTGAACTTTGTAGCATCAGCCTTAACGAATGGAACACCGATCCTTTTGGCAATCAGCTTGATAATATATGTTTTCCCAACACCGGTAGGTCCAATCAACAGCATGTTACTCTTGATATTACCCAGTATTTTTTCATCTTCAGGGATCTGATGTTCAATATTCATCCTGTTAAAGTGTGTACACACCTTGGTTGCTATCACTTCAATGGCCTCTTCCTGGCCAATAACATACCTGTTCAAGTAGCTTTCAAGCTCTTCAGGTTTTATATCAAAATTGAACTCCGAAGTTTTATCTCCATCGCTGCCTGGCTTCGCCCCGGATTGCTCCGCATCAGCCTGTGCGCCTTCTTTGAACTCATTTTTAAACAACTCGTCAAAATCTTTACTCGGGTCATAATATGGTTTACTCATTCGATACTCCATTTCCTAATCAGTATAATTATGTACAAGGTATTGATTTAATATCATGCCGTCAACATGGTCATCATAAAAAATCGAATACTTCTCAGCGTTTCCATTATCCTGTATGAAAGATGCACAATCTGAAAGTTACGTTCTTTTGCCATTTTACACCTACACTCAACATGCCATCCCCTTTGCTGATAATTCTACCCTGCTATGTCTTTTTATTATAAATTGTATCCACAGCATAAAAAATTACGAAAAAAATAAAAAAATACTTGAAAATACTACACATGCATATACTATATACCTGTTTGTTACTTATGCCCAGAAAAAGAAAGGAGTATTATGATACCACATGAAGGAAAATACCATATGCGTCATTATACGAATCCCGGGCAAAGACATGTATATTCGAATAGTAAAAAGGGAAAATCAGTACCTGTCCATGATCCGGAAGAATACTATCAGGATTCACACCTTCTCTCACTTGTTATCACCATGTTTGAAGGCAAATTAGTATCTTCCACTACTTCAGGATTATGCGATATATCTGATTTGTTACCTGCAACAAAAGCCTGAAAGGGGGCAGACATGTCACACTCCCATCCGGAAACCTTCACAATATCCCCTTAAACCCACCCCCGTGGTGTACGTATCTGTCCCTTATCATAATACTATAAAAGCCTCTCACAATTGAGAGGCTTTTATTTTCATAACAGCATTGTGCCGAAGGAGGGACTCGAACCCTCACAGGGTTTCCCCCGGCGGATTTTGAGTCCGCTGCGTCTACCAGTTCCACCACTTCGGCTTTTGTTTTTACTCGGGCTGGGGTAAATCATCTACTTCAATGTATTTACCTTTGGCTCGGGCCACTATCTTACCCATTTCGTTTTCAATCTCGGCCCGATTTTCGATGACTCGTTTATTTTTCTTAACGTACCAGCCACGGATATACAGGTTCTCATCAATAAAGGCGGGCTGAAGATACCGCACGGTCAACTCGCCGGTAAGGGCAACATTTTCCATATATTTATTGACCGTCATCATGGTTTCATCCAGAATAGCACAGATGATTCCAGCATGTATTATATTTGGAGGACCTTCAAGGCTTTGATCGGCTACGAATTCACCAAATGCAGTTCGTGTGTCTTCGTCAAAACTAAGCTCAAGCCGAAGTCCACGCTCATTTTCTTTTCCACAGCCGAAACATGTTTTATCTTCAAATTCAATCATGGCGCATATTCTTAAAATGTATCCTCTTTTGTCAAGACTTTTTTACATCCTGCAATATATGTATATTTTTCAATAACCAGTATTATTTCGTTGTATTGTCATTAAACCTGCTCATCAGCATATCCACTTCTTCCTGGTCAAGCCATTCATCAACGAACATCGGCTGCGCATCTGTTGCCATCAGGTACATTTCCAATGCCATAATCAACTCTTCCTTTGTCAACACCCCCTGTGTAACCAGTATTTCCCCTACACGTCGCTCGGGATTATCCTTTTGCATATCCAGCGCGTCCTGTAACTGGTATCCTGTTATAATACTGTTATCAACAAGGAATTCACCAACTTTCTTGTCCGAAGAACCATTTCCCATATATTTTTCTCCACAGAAGAATAATATTATTTCTTATTTATAGCACCATAAATAGTACCATTTTGTTTTTAAAAGTCAACTTTAAAACTATTGACATTTGACGACTTTTATTCATTCTTTATAAAAACTGGTATATAGTAAATCTTTATATAT
>JAGYNX010000289.1 GCA_018399855.1 Spirochaetota bacterium | reverse complement strand
AGAACCACAGAGGCGCAGAGGCGCGGAGATTATTTTCATACATGATCATTTCGTTATTGTTTTTCGTGGAGAATGGTTTAGCAGTTTTTTAGAGATTGTTTTTTTACAGGCTGAGAAATGAATTTTTTCAATCATCAGTAAAGCTTTATCTATTAAATGCGAAAAAATTAAAAAGAATTGAAATATTAAAATATCAGTATAAACGATGATTATAAACACAACCCTCAGTGACTCTCTGGCTCTGTGGTTATTCTTTTAAAAGAGGAGGACGTGAATGGTTCGTATTGGGATAGTTACTGTCAGTGACCGGTCGTCTAGAGGGGAACGGGAGGATCTTTCCGGTCCTGCCATCAGGGAGTGGGCAGAGGGGAAGGGCTATGCCGTGGAAGAAGAGACTGTTGTTCCCGATGAGTATGACGCCATAGTGGAAGCCCTTACCGGGTTTTGCGAGAAGGGATTGTCACTGGTGTGTACCACCGGGGGCACCGGCTTTGCTCCACGGGACGTGACCCCCGAGGCAACCCTGGCGGTGATAGAGCGCAGCGCTCCCGGTTTTTCCGAGGTGATGCGTATGCGTTCTCTTGCAGTGACCCCCCATGCCATGCTGTCACGGGCGGTTGCCGGCATTCGCGGCAGTACCCTCATCATAAATCTCCCCGGCAGCCCCAAAGCCGTGAAGGAAAACCTGCAGTTTATTGAAGCCGCCATACCCCATGCAATAGACCTCCTTCGTGACAATGTTAGTGACTGCGGATCTGTTGAATAGAACCACAGAGGCGCAGAGGTACAGAGATTTTCTAACTGTTTATCATTCTTTTTTTACTTACTATTGCATATCAATCTATTCGAGTTTTGATTAAGGTATGGGGAATGATGGGTTATTGATCATTTCTTCGTGTCTCTGTGTCTCTGTGGTTCTATTTTTAAGATGAAAAAGACTCCAAAGATGGGCTCGTGAGGCCGATACTTGTAGTATCAAACTTGTATGTTAATCCGGGTAATAATGAAATTATTCACACGTGTACTCACATTTGTACTGACTGTAACCGTGCTTGGCGTGGGGGTTTCTGTTATGGCGGGGCCGCTGGTTCGTATTGACAGTGTTGATGCCCGTTCAGATTTTCCCACGGTGAACATGACGGTGACGGTACGCAAACCTGACAGCAGTTCTATCCACGGACTTACCGAGGAACACCTGATGGTGTACGAGGACGGGTACCGGGTGAATTACGTGAACGTGAAAGACCTCTCAGATGATGCCCGGCCGGTCTACCTGATGGTGGCTGTGGATTCAAGCAAGAGCATATCAAAAAAATGGCATTCGGCGTTGAAGAAAGCAGCAGGGCGGGTAGTTGATGACGCGGCAAGCCTTGTTCAGATTGCCCTTTACCGTTTCAACGATAAGGTACAGTTCTTAAATAATTTTACCAGGAACAGGGAAGAGATTAAAGAAAAGATTGCCGGCATCAGCCGTCATGGAAAATATACCCACCTTTATGATTGTATTTACGATTCACTGAACATGCTGTCCGAAGTGGAAAACACACGCAGGGCCGTGGTTGTGTTCACAGACGGCAAAGACGATGGAAGCAGCCTTACCCCGGATGATATAATTCAGTTTGCCAGGGACAGTGAAGTTCCGGTTTTTTTCGTGATGCCAAATAAACACGCACGAACGAAGAATACCGCCAGGATCGCAAGGATGACCGGCGGGAAAATTATCACTATTTCGTCTAACGCCGAAATCGGAAGCCTGTATGCAGATCTCGTGCGCACGATTGTAAACAGGTACAGTATTAAATACAAAACCATGGCAGGCGCCAACGGTACGGCCCACCAGGTTGAAGTTCGGCTGAAACACGGCCAGCTGCGCGACCGTGATGTACAAAAGGTGACCTATGACAGCGGATTCTTGAATATCGCGCTGCCGGGACTATCAACAATAATTCTAATTATACTGGTGTTTCTGTTGCTGGTTGTGCTGGTCGTTCTCTTCGCGGTGCTCTTTAAAAGGGGACGTGAGAGAATGACAACAGTACAACCCTACATTGTCTCATCAAAAACACAGGCAGATTATCGAAAACTGTTTCGCGAGGAAGAAGAGCGCAAAATGAAACAGAACGTGCTGCTTACCCCCGAAGACCCCGAGTACAGCTACGCGAAGGCCTGGCTGGTAGAGAAGGGCGGCCCGGAGACCGGGAAGAAATTTCCCCTTTTCTGGGACGAGATAACCCTGGGCCGTGACCCCGAATGTACTATTGTAATAAAAGATGACGCCGTATCACTGAAGCATGCCAGGATAAAAAAAATGTTTAACGGGTATTATCTCTTTGATATGGCCAGTGACAACGGTACCTTCCTCAACGGACGCAAACTGTTGCGCCCGCGGGCCCTCTATGACTGGGACGAAATTAAAATGGGACGTTCCATGTTCCTCTTCCGCGGCTCAAAAGGCTGACAGATACTTGTTGACATTTCCCTCACGTTCTAATAATAAATACTATTCATTAGCATGTGAGGTAAAACCATGAAAACTGTAAAACGCATTTCTGCCGTTATTATCAGCCTGCCGGTTGCTGCATTACTTGTTTCCTATATCATGAGTCCCACCTGGGCGGGTGAGGACATTGCCATTCAGAAGAAACTGCCCTACGAGGCGGTGTGCGCGCATCGTGGCGCGGCCTACCTTGCACCGGAACTTACCATGCCCGCTTTCGAGATCGCCCGTGACCTTGGCGCAGATTACATAGAGACGGACGTACAACGTACGAAGGACGGGGTGCTTATCAACTATCATGATGATGACCTGAAACGCACCACCAACGTTGAGGATGTCTTTCCAGGCCGCGCGGATGATCCCGTGGGTTCCTTTACCTGGGCCGAGCTGAAGCGGCTTGACGCGGGTTCATGGTTCAACGAGAAAAACCCCCACCGGGCACGGAAAGGGTACGAGGGTATTACCATTCCAACCTTCGAGCAATATATTGACATGGCTTCCAAAGGGAACAACAGGCCCGGCCTCCTCATAGAGCTGAAGAAGCCCGAGAACTTCCCTGGCATTGAGAAGCAGATAGTTACC
>JAGYNX010000288.1 GCA_018399855.1 Spirochaetota bacterium | reverse complement strand
GTACTCGTTCTTGTTGTACTTTTCGGGATCCTTGCTGGGCAGTAATTCTTCCCTGTTATATGCGATTGTAACGGGCAGGCAGTCGGTGGTCATGGTGAGCTCCCCGTAGCTGAAACGTGACTCTTTGCCTTCGGCGTTAATGAATGTGACCACTATGTCATGCGGCGCGTCAAAGGCCGCGTCTTCGGGTTTTTTCACCGGTATTCCCTCAAGCATATGAAGAACGGGAATGCCGTGGTAACGGTATGTCCCCATGAACTTGCCTTCCGGGGTTACCTCCCTGGTGCGTATATAGGTTGGGGCCAGTGCGTTCAGGGCGTCGTTGTCGAAGGTGTAGTTCTTCTCAAGCATGCCGGTGACTTCCAATGACAAGCCAGATGGTACAGCCTGCCGGTATGCCACCGGTGTGGCGCCGGTGATTGCCATCACCGCGTGATGGTTGTTGGCGGAGAATTCCCTGTAGCCTATAAAAATGAGCAGTATTAATATGATTGTGGATAGTGTATACGTGAGTTTCTTATTCATGATGGTACTCCTGAAATAAAAAGTATGCGCGGGGAACAGTGTCCCCGCGCATCATTGGAGATGCGTGTATGCGAAATGCTATAGTTTAGCATTGGCGCCAAAGTAAAACATACGTCCGGGTCCCGGGTTGAATGGGTTGGCGTTGTAGTCGTCAAGTACGTTTTTGCACGTGACGTAGACTGAATAGTTCTTTAAAAATGTCTGCTGTACTTTCAGGTGCAGCATGAAAGGATTGTGCAGTTTAACGGTATCGTATACGTCAGAAGTGTATTCATTAGTGCTTGTTACCGATGGATCGGAATTCATTACGTATTTTACCTGGTTCCTGCTGTGAGTACCCCATATGGTACAGCTGGTGTCTGTTACAAAATCAAGAACAAACTGCCAGATAAACTGGTGCATCGGCATTTCTTCTACATACACGTCGTATGTATATGGATCAGCCTCGTCGTTCCTGGCATGGGTGAAGACATATGATACTGCTGCGGTTACATCCATGATGTTTGCAATATCGCTAAACTTGGTTTGTAAGGTACTTTCCAGACCCTGAGCAGTAATACCATCAATATTAGTATAGTAGTCATCACCAGTGGCTGGATCAACGAGTGAAGATATCTTATCTTTAATATTTGTGTAGAAGTAGTCATTTCTAAAACTGATAGCCTTATCCAGGAAGAAAAGTTCAAAACCTGCGTTGAAACTGTATATCCTTTCAGGTTCGATTGCCTCTCCCTGGGTTCCAGTACTCAAATCCTTGTATATCGACATATTGGGGAAATTTGTCTTCATTGCCAATGCGGTTCTTAATCTTAGCAGGTCTTCGATGGGGTCCAACATGGCTGATAAAACAGGGTTGAAGGAATCACGGGTACCCCATATTGTTGCATCATCATCAATCAGTGGATTGGCTTCCAGCTCATCTGTTGTTGTATTGAAAGATTTAATCTTTGCATAATCCTGTGCGTCGTATGAAATACCGGCAGATAATGACAAATTCCCTGCTCGAGTGTCGAAGTTCATCTGATCTTCTGCGGCCACAGTTATGTAATTGGCTTGCATCTCAAGAACTGTTGTTTCATCAGTGCCTATAACACTTGCGAGAGCTGATGATGAGTCCAGCACCTTGTCAAGTTTCTCATGATGCTCGAACCTGTAATGTATAGACATCGCAAGAGTATTCCACGAGTTAAACCTGTATTCAGGGAGCAGGTAAAAGCCAGCTGAAGATTCCTCGTATATTGACTGTGATTGAGACATTTTCTCAGGTCCAGAAGTGTGATCAGCAGCGGAACTTGGGAACATCCATGCGCCATCCCTGTCCTGATTAAAGTAGCCTTCAAGAACATTACGCTGCTTCACATAAAAGGTGTTAAGACGCACTTTCAGGTCATCGAATTCACCCATAAAATATGGTGATACTGAAAGTCTCCAATCTTCTGGCCAGTAAAATGCTCTATTAGTAAATCCGGCTCTTTTCATATCTGAATTCCACGTTGTTGGTGTGCTCCATGACCCAGGAGAGCCTTCTTCAAAATAGGCTACCGAATTGTCTTTGAATGTATTGGATTCAGCTTCATTATGGGAATAACTTGCTGACACGCCAGCTTCCATGTCCCTTGTTATTTCATATCCCACACGCCCGGATAGCTGGTGTTTTGTGTATGATGTATTATTCCATACACCAGTATCGTTCAGGTAGTTATCAAGAGCATCAAGGTCTATCGCACCATATGTAGTAAAATGTTCATAACTGGATAATTTCTCAAACCAGTCACGGCGCTTATCCTTGTCCAGCTTGTCGGATATCTCATAGCCTTCAGAATACATCCGAGTTGCGGTGATCCACGCGTAAAAATCTCCGATTGGAGCACCTGCTTCCGCGCTTATAGTGTAATTCTTATGCTCACCGTATTCTATGTTAGCAGCTGCAGTGAGACGCTCGGGTTTCTTTGTAATGATGTTAATAGAACCAATACTGCCAAGAGCACCGTAGAGGGCTGATGCGGACCCTCTGTTGACAACTATTCGTGAAACATTGGTAACTGGGATCATTGAAAGATCTATATTGCTTCCTCCTTCATAAGGGTCAAGAACAGGGACACCATCTATCAGAATGGCAACACGTTCCTGGGAAAAGCCGCGCATGTTAAACCCGCTCATACCCTTGGCTGTCTGTTCCACAACTACACCCGGTACCATCTGAAGAGAATCGGCCAAAGTCTTATCACTTCGACTCTGTATCTCTTCCTCTGTGATCTCCGTGGTGGTAGACGATGCCTCGATATTAGCCACCGCCTTATCCGACACCACGATCTCACCCATCTTAAAGGTCATGGTACCCTTCCCACTATCTTTCCCGGTATCTTCAACCGCGGTAGTGGTATCTTCTTCTGCATCAAGCGTATCTTCCTGCGCGAACAGCGGAACTGAGAACGCAAGCACACACGCAAGCAGAATTACAAGTAGTAACCTTACTCTTTTCATGTATTATTCCTTCTGCTAAGTGTTGATATTTTCGTTATCTCGTGAATGGCAGGAATACGCGGACATGTGAAGCGATGTCGCACAAGAGGGGCA
>JAGYNX010000287.1 GCA_018399855.1 Spirochaetota bacterium | reverse complement strand
GAAGCTCAAGAAATATTTTCAACAAGGGAAAAGTTTGAAATGAGCAGGGAAGGGGAACTTGCCCGTGTTACGTCATTGATCGAAAACATAGAGTCATACAGGGACAACAATGAAGACAAGATCGAGGAATACGAAGACAGGCTTGAAGACGCTGAAGATAAGTATAATGATGCCCTTGATGAACTTGAAGACAGACATGATGAAGCCAGGGATATTGCACAAAAACATCGTAATAACTTATCAGGCAGACTTTATGCAGATCTTGAAATATTAAATCCTGTACTTTCAACACTATTAAATGTAAAGCTGATAGATCAAGCTGTACGTATAGAGATTGAGAAACTTATACAATTCTTTACTACATATGAAAAACAAAAAATATATGGTAACGTATATTCAATAATCAGAAATGATACTACAATTGGTAACGCTCAGATGTGCCGGGTACGTTTTCCCGAGATAACAATAAGTCTATGGGTACAGGACGAGAATTCAGGCATAATACGTTCTCGTCATCTTTTGAGTGATATATTTGTGAACGAAATAAGAAACATGAATAACCTGCAAAATCGTGGTCTTTTTATCACCATGTTTAAACTTTCAGATACGGGGCTTGGTGAATTTTTTGGAAGAAGGTTCCTGAGTAAAACCGGAATAAAAATCAGTAATGGTCTTGTATATTTAGATAACCTAGTAGTTGAAGATGCTGCCGCAGAAACTGTCACCCTAATCATGAAGATTGCAACGTATAGTAAGTACTTGCTATATATAGTTCCGGCGATTTTACTTTTATATATTTCAATACTTTTTTTCTCTTCTGCCAACCGACAAAAAAAGATTACTGGTATCAAAAATATTCTCATCTATCCATCATTATTAATTATCACTATATCAGGTTCTGCGATACTGGCATCCAGGTTTGTTTTTAATTATCATCCACAGTTAATTACTGATATAACTATGCAAACATACGCAAAATCATTATTATTTGTAATTTCACTACATACGTTTATTCCGGTGATTGGTGTATTTGGAATACTATTATTGGCGGGGCTTATTATTAAAAAAATCAACCATAAAGAGTATCAATCCACATGATTGACAAGAGCATGGTTTCGTTATATTCTACGTACCAGGAATACAGCGAGGAAAGGATATATGCCGGAAATCCGTATTGGTACATCAGGATGGAATTATGATCACTGGTATAACGTATTCTACCCGAATGATTTATCTAAAAAACGACGCCTTGAATATTATACTACGATATTTGATTCCGTTGAAGTTAACACAACCTTCTATCGTGCATTCAAACAGAGTACTTTTAAGAAATGGCACGATGAAACACCTGAAGATTTTACATGGTCTGTAAAAGCGGTACGTTACATAACGCATACAAAAAGACTTAAAGAAGTTGATGAATCCCTTGATATGTTCTTTAAATCATTAAATCCGCTTGCTGAAAAAACAGGCCCGATATTATTTCAACTGCCGCCTTCTTTACAATTTAATAAAAATATTGCTGAAGAATTCTTAAAACTGTTACCATCTTCATACAGGTGTGTTATAGAGGGACGTCACGAAACGTGGACAACTTCTGAAGCACAGGAATTATTAAAAAAATACAATGTTGCGTGGTGTATTTCAGATACAGCAGGCAAATACCCATTACTGGAATCTATAACATCTGATTTTACTTATTTAAGATTACATGGGTCTAAGAAAATTTATGCTTCGTGTTACAGTGATGATGAAATTAAATACTGGGCAACAATAATTCACAGGTGGAATGTTGATACATTTGTTTACTTTGATAATGATTATAATGGATATGCTCCCATTAATGCAACTTCATTGATCGAAGAGTGTGAAAGTTTTAACTGATATCACTCGATCTGCTTTTCTATCTGATCTAACTGATTTTTAAGCCAATCTCCTGTTTTTATTTTCTCACCATCGGGGTACTTAATATAGTAAGATATTCCGGTTAAGTATGATCTGCTTGCAACATGTTCGATGAAATCCATGGCTGTTTTAATCCGACTGCCGGCCCTGGAAAGCTTGTATTCAAGATGTTCTCTCGCTTGAATGGATGAATACTCTTTTCCATTTCGAATAAAAACATATTGCGATTTTCCTATCCTGTTAAGAAGAACTTGTATTTTCTTTCCTTCTGATAAAGATAAAGCAGGTATGCTCACCATAAGTATAAATGAAACTGTTAGTATTGTTTTAAAATTAATCATATAAGCACTAAATATCTATTACCTGCGTATGTCACATATTTATTTAATTTGTATTATATTTTTTTTTACACAGTAATTGCTGTTATAATAGTATGAGCGGTTACATGCAGATATATTTCTATGTAACAATATAAAACAGGATTATATTATGATCAGAAAAATTGATTTACATTGTCACACAACAGCATCAGATGGCTTGCTGACTCCAGCAAAATTGATAAACCTTGCTGTTACAAATGAACTTTCGTATTGTGCCATAACGGATCATGATACAGTTGATGGTCTGGAAGAAGCAATACACGAATCCGATGGCATACATGGGTTCACTTTTATACCTGGAATAGAATTCAGTGTACAATATCCACATGGTACTTTTCATCTTGTTGGTCTTGGCATTGACCACACCAATGAACAGATGTTTGAAACAATCACAGATCTCAAAGAAAAAAGAGAAACAAGGGTTATCCGAATAGTTAAAGATCTTGAGAATCATGATATCAATATATCATTGGATGAAGTTTATAGTGAAGCAAAGAATGCTGCACTCGGTCGTCCGCATATTGCGCGTGTTTTATTAAAAAATGGATATGGGAATACCCTCGATGATATATTTGAAAATTTCATGGTAAAAGGAAAACCTGGTTTTATAAAAAAAGAAAAGATATCACTTGAGAAAGCAATAGAACTTATTATTCTAGCGAAGGGAATTCCAATTATAGCCCATCCGATTTCATTGAACTTTCCTAACTGGAATGATTTCGAAGTTTTATTACAAGAATGTATCAAACTTGGAATACAGGGTATTGAAGTATATGCCCGTATGCATACAGAAGAAGAAGTTGAAATATTCAAAAA
This sequence comes from Spirochaetota bacterium, assembly GCA_018399855.1. Taxonomy (GTDB): domain Bacteria; phylum Spirochaetota; class UBA4802; order UBA4802; family UB4802; genus M55B154. The sequence goes on along the minus strand of JAGYNX010000287.1, from coordinate 1 downwards.
A
>JAGYNX010000286.1 GCA_018399855.1 Spirochaetota bacterium | reverse complement strand
TTGTACAAGACCCATTTGCACTGGTGGGATACCAGTTAGTATTCATGGGAGCCTGCATGTTTATCGTGTTCAGGGGTATCAACAACGGCATCGAGCGATGGAGCAAGGTGCTTATGCCCCTCCTGTTCATAATATTGATCATTCTCATCGTTCGCGGCGTCTCCATGGAAGGGGGTATGGAAGGGGTATCATTCTTTCTGAAGCCCGATTTCACTAAAATAACCGCGGGCTCTGTGCTGGCAGCCCTTGGCCAGTCCTTTTTCAGCCTCAGCCTGGGAATGGGTGCCATGATCACCTATGGCAGCTATCTTTCCAAAAATGACAAGATTTTACAATCCGGCATATACATCGTTATTCTTGACACCTTTATAGCCATTCTGGCCGGCCTGGCAATCTTTCCATCTGTCTTTGCCATGAACATGTCCCCGAGTGAAGGTCCCGGTCTTATATACCATGTAATTCCCGCGGCATTCGCCAGCATGCCCTATGGACAGTTTTTCTCTGTTCTCTTTTTTATTTTACTTTTTATTGCCGCGTTGACATCGGGGATATCCCTTCTTGAAGTAGTTGTTGCATATGTTACTGATGAAAAAAAATGGAGCAGAAAGAAGGCAGTCTACATCATTGGAGGTATCATTTTTCTTCTGGGTATACCTTCCGCTCTTTCCTTCAGTGTGATGGGGGACGTAAAGATTTTCGGCAATATATTCTTTGATTTTGTGGATAAACTCACCTCAAATTACATGCTTCCAATTGGCGGCTTTTTCATCGCCATTTTTCTCGGCTGGAAGTATGGACTGGATAAAACTATACATGAACTTGACCCGGACACAAAGATCATCTCCCTCAAGGAACTCTGGGCCTTCATGATAAAGTTCGTATCACCCTTCGTCTTACTGATCGTATTTGTAATGACCGTGAAGGATGATTTCATAATCTTCTTCAAATCAATATTCTAAAAGATTCACCACTAAGGTGCGAAATAGAAAAGGCTATAACATCACTTTCTTTTTCCTTCTCCGTGTTCTTTGTGCCTCTGTGGTGAATCTTTCACAACCCTTTAAAATTTCAGAATAATTTGACATATTCTGAAAAGAGGTGTATACTTATTGCAACTACTCAACGAGTAGTAACCTTCCAAAATAATCCGCTAAGTGTTGGCGATTCCACCAGGAATCGTCTTTTTTTTGTACTTATCGGTCAAAGATACCCCTGTTCCCTGTACCAGTCCCTGGCATCATTCACCATCTCGTTTAGTGGAACCACCCTGAATCCAAGCTCCTTTTCAGCTTTACATGAGTCATACCGTGGAAATACCGACATGTACCGGGCCTGGCCAGGGTTTAGCTCTGGCTGTTTTCGTGTAAAATTAGCGAGAAATTCCATCAGGTAGCCGTATCCAATTGTCATCCATGGTTTCATCACGTACCCGGGAGGATCGGTATTGATGGAACTGGCAATGGCATGAAAAAGTGTTTCATACGTTTCGTTCACCCCGCCGCATATATAGCGCTCTCCCGGCACTCCCCGGGTCAGGGCCGCCACGTGTGCCCGGGCCACTTCACGCACATGTGCCCATGGGGCACCACCGGGAAGGATCGCCGGCACTTTTTTATCCCGGATATCCATGAAAAGCCTGCCGAACTGAAGTGTATGATCATACTGACCAAGCATGCTTCCCGGTAAGACAGAAACCACCTCAAGTCCCTTCCCGTTGTAAGAAAGTACCACCCTTTCACCTTCACGCTTGGTTTCAGCATAATTGTACCCGATTCCGGCGTAGTTGAAATTCGCCCATGTCTCGTCGGCCAGCCCGTCAGGGTTGTATCCAAGCACGTCCACCGTTGCCGTATGTACCAGCCGTTTCACCCCGTTTTCCAGGCATGCTTCTGCAACATTGCGGGGACCTTCCACGTTTATCTCTCTCTGCCGCTTGAATCTCTTTTTCCAGAACGAGGTATCTCCTGCCACGTGGATCACCGCGTCCATCCCCCTGGCAGCAGCAAGAACATCATCAACTACCGTCACGTCACCTTCCACAACCTCGTCCGCCACTTCCTCAATGAAACGTGTTTCTGAACCAGGCAGCCCCATGGCCTTCACCCGGTGTCCTGCCGCAACACACTGATGCACCACGTTTGCACCAAGAAATCCCGTGGCACCAGTTACCAAGCATTTCATCAGCAACCTCCATTTTTTGACAATACATATATCATAAATATGTGATAATACAAGTTATATTGTTGATTGTATAGAATAATCCGATTGAATTATGTGATAGCTTCAGGTATACTAACACTATAATGTACTATTCTCTATTATCATGGAGGTGAGAGAAAGAAGTGCGTACATCATGGAGGAGAAATTCGGGTCATTCGGAACATATTATCATCTTCTCTGACGAGGAAGAGAACCTGGTCAATTCCATATTGACCGACCTTGATACGGCTGACAGGCAGCATGAACTGTCTACCGTAAATACCAACCAGATTGCCCTTGAAACACTTGCCCGTTCAATATCCATGTATCCATCAATACTCAAGAAAGAAAAGCTGGGCCGTTCATCCCGTAATATTGACAGCCTGCTGGAGAGCCTGTGTACCCGGGCAATTCCCGACATGATACTGCATATTCCCACGAAGGCCATTCTTGGGAGGGCGTATTCAATCGCAAAGATCAACTTTTTTATTATGATGCGGTATATCATCGAAGACATAGAAGAACTTTCAGACAGGACTTCACAAGTCTTAAGTATAATTGGAAATAACGTGTTCGTTTTAACAGCCGAAGAGGTGTTTACCTCTATCGTGGAAGATTTTTCAATTCCCGAAAATATACGACATAATGCAGCATACCTGCTGGCACATACCTGGGAGAACCGTCTTGATTACGGCGTACGTGAATTTGCTCCCATCCTGCAGAATCTATGGAGGGCAAGAGAAAAACTCATACCAAATTTCGGCACCATGCTTGGTTTTTCCGAGTTGTGCACCATCGCCGGAACTACAGAAACAACATGGCTTGACTACCTCAACAGGAACGATATAACCGAAGAAGAAATATATGCCCTTGAAGAATTTATATTCGGACTCACCTACGAGGAAATACTTACCCTCAGGGAATACCTGGACACAAGCGGAAAACAAACC
>JAGYNX010000285.1 GCA_018399855.1 Spirochaetota bacterium | reverse complement strand
CACATATATCACCACCGACCTTTATATACGTAATTAAAGGCCCACTGTGACAGGATAGTTGCCACCTGTAAATAACACGTTAGGCAAGAAGCCCCCCTCTCATTCCTGCGCAGGCAGGAATTTCTCCCTTTACACTACTGGTTCATTAGATTCCGGCACTTCGGCCGTAATGACAGCGTTGGCCGGTGAACAGTCATGGGAAGAATTAAAGACAGGGGTTGAAGCAAGCTGGACGGTTCTCTCAAATTCCGTAAAGAATGCCATAGAGCGCTTTAAATAGATCACTCCTGCGGAATGATCACTTTCACATAATCCGCAATTCCAGAATTGGCCTGAAAATTCATAAGTCTTAATTTCATTGACTGGGTTACCACCTCTCCCCTGGACACCACCAGTACATTGTCCCTGGTGTACACGTCTTCCATGAGTATCATATTATCAGTGAGATTCTTGATGAATTCCTGTTTAATGGCGTACTTGTTTTCCACCGAGATCAGCTTTTCAAGCGCCTTAACGGCTTTCTGGTCGTAGAATCCCTCACGCTTGTTGATTTCAACCAGTGCCGCTGCTGAATCAAGCCCTGACATCACCAAAAGATCGTGATCGAGGGCAAGCTGCAGTATCTTCGCCTCGATGGGAAGGTTTGCCGACGCCGGTTGAATACCTGCGGTACCGTCAATGTGGGGGGGCAACAGTTCTATTAACTCCGCGACTCTGTCCATACGGGGAATATTTCTAATAATATCCGCCCCCACTTTCGGGTAGGTATCATACATCTCTTTTTCCTCATCTGAAAGGGGTTTTCCCGCAAATACCTTTTCAATAATGACGTCGGGTATTGTGACACATCCAATTTGTGAAAGCATCGCCGCTATCTCTACCAGCCATGTGTTCTCCACACCCATGTCCCTGGCTATCATTTTAACCACCCTGCGGCTGCGCGACGCGTGACTGAAAGCCCTCGGACTCACCAGGGTGAGCACATCGGTGAGCACCTTGATGCTGCCGCTCAGTGTTTTTTCCAGCAGTTCCTTTTCTACCATCATGAGGCGGTGCCATTCGACGCCGTCGTTCAGTATCGCGGTGAGATCTTCGGTGGGACACGGCTTGATGATCAGCCTGAAGATGTTACTTTTATTGACCGCTTCTATGGCGGTGTTGATGTCGGCGTATCCCGTCAGCAGCATCCTCACCGACCTGGGAGATGATTCTCTTGCCCGGGTAAGAAACTGCACTCCGTCCATGCCGGGCATCTTGTAATCTGATACGATGACCGTGAAAAGTTTTTCCTTTTTCATAATTTCAACACCCGCCTCCCCGCTTTCGGCAGTGACAATTTCGAAAGTGTCTCTCAGGGATCGCTTAAATCCATCAAGCAGGTTTATATCGTCGTCGACGAACAGAATTTTATTTTTCATGGGAGTTCTCCTGTTGTTGTACTTGTTGCCGGGGATCTGACAGCGGCAGGGCGATGATAAACGTGGTTCCCCGTCCCGTTTCCGTTTCAAACCTGAGTGTGCCGCCGTGTTTTTTAACTATTATCGCGTAGGCTATTGATAATCCCTGGCCTGATCCTTCCCCCACTTCCTTGGTGGTAAAGAAGGGATCAAACACCTTCTGCCGTATTTCTGCGGGTATACCCGTGCCGTTATCGGCCACCCTTATCTCTGCAAATCCGTTTATCATCTTAGTCGAAATGCGCAGTATCCCTTTATCAATTATCTTCTTATCCATGGCATCCTTTAACGCGTCCGCGGCATTCACGATCATGTTTAAGATCACCTGGTTCAGTTCCCCTTCGAAGCAGGGAACGGGAGGGAGGCTGGTGTCGAAATTTCTTTCCACGTCGGCCACGTATTTCCATTCGTTTCGCGATACCGTAATAATATTCTCGATAGATTGATTGATATCGGCCGGTATTTTCTTGTCGGTTCCGGGATGGGCAAAGGCTTTCATGGACTTTACGATTGTTGAGATTCGTTCCACTCCTTCGAGGGATTGTGTGATCGCCCCTGGCATTTCTTCACCGAGAAATTGTAAATCGATACTCTTCTCAAATTCCCTTATTGATGTAACAAGTTGCCGGGCTTTTGGATTGTCTTCTGAAACAAGCATAAGTTTCTCATGTTTCTCAAGAAGCTCCCGGTATCCTGCGTATGACTTCGAGATAAAAGCCAGGTTGTCACCCACGTACTGCATGGGAGAATTGATCTCATGTGCCACACCGGCGGCAAGCTGACCAATTGCCTCCAGCTTGCGCCCCTGCTGGAGCTTGTTTTCCAAAATCCTTCGTTCCGTGAGGTCTCTTCCGAGAATAATGAAACCTTCAAGCACATCGCCGCCGCGTTTGAGCGGATTAATGGTGAGTTCCAAAATGCCGTCATTTCCATTCTGCTGAGTGTAGGTAACATCATCCAGGATAACAATCCTGTCCTCGGTAATGCAGTTGCTGATTGCTTCGTATATTCTTTTCCAGTCCCATTCAATGACGCACTCGGCCAGCTGTTTGCCCAGCATCTCTTTTGCGCTGAAACCGAACACCGTTTCGGCGAGGGGGTTCCAGTGGGTGATGCGGTCTTTTACCGACACGCCGATAATGATATTGGCGATTGATTTTAGAAGAAGGTCCAGTTCCTCGTTGACCCGGAGAATCTCCATTTCGTTCTCCACCCGGTCGGTAATATCCAGCATTACCCCCACAATACCGGCGATGTTTCCATCGGTGCCCGTAAATGTGGCCTTGCTGAAATGAAAGTGACGGGTAACCCCATCTGCGCACCTGGCCCTCGTTTCGTATACCTGCACGCCGGGGTTATCAAAGAGTTTACGGTCTTTTGCGTCGTACTTTTCGGCCAGTTCACGGGGTATGCCATCCGGCATGTCGAAAACTGTATTGCCGATGATCTTTTCCCGGGGAAGCCCGATTATCATGTCCGCGAAGGCACGGTTGCACCCGAGATAGACTCCCCTGGTATCCTTGTAAAATACCGGGCTGTTAAACGTGTCGATTAACGTTTCTAACAATTGGAAATTTTCACTGAGACTGTCATGGGCCTCTTTCTTCGCGGTAACATCCTCGATTATCCCTTCTATCCAGTCAACGGCCCCCACCTCGTTGCGATGTGAGGCGGCCGTTACTGAGCCCCAGAATGTATCTCCTTT
>JAGYNX010000284.1 GCA_018399855.1 Spirochaetota bacterium | reverse complement strand
ATGGGCTGGTACTTCAGCGGGTGAATAAATAGTGAATATAATATATCATTGCTTGAATAGATCTCTTTGCCTGAATAATACCAGCCCGGTTTATCGGGATCATCTGATTCAAGCTTTGGTGCGGTGTATACCACGGTTTTTTCTGCCCCGTCAAGCATGGAAAAGTCATCGAAGCGCACCACCGTGATCTTGCCGTTGAATGTCTGACAGTAGGTTATCATGTACGTTTTGAAGTATTCATTATACGAAATGGAGCACTCTCCCGCCACGTCGTTCAGAAAGGGGGTGGCCTTTTCTATGTCATTCACCCATTTCCCGTCCGAATGCAGAAAGGTGTAGGCCTTCGAATCAGTAATTTTATCCTCGGGAACCCGGGCTATCTTCACCGGCGAGGTGAGGTCTTTTTTCGCGTACTGCCCGATGGTGTATACGTACCCGTCTTTTCGCAGCACGCAGGCGCCGAATGCGGGGTAGCTGCCTGGAAATATTTTCTTTACACGCTTAAAGTCAACCCGGTCGCCCACTTCCCAGCCTTTGGGGATATCCCAGCGAGCTATTCCTATGGATTCTAACGCGAAGCCGAAGGGGTTTCCCTCTTCAGTTACCTTCATTTCAAGGTAATAGACATACATGGTGTCACCCAGCTTTACCCCGTCAAGGGCCCAGAGTCTCACTTTGTGAGGGTTTTCCCCTTTTCTGTACCTGATAAAGGGGACGATCTTGCCCTTCTCGCGGTAATAGGTGAATTTTGGGTTTTGCATGTTGTCTTCGTTCAGTTTTGGGCTGAAGGCCAGGGAATTTGGTATCATCTTTTCACCGATGATGGTGTCTCCGAATGTCCACATGGTGTGGGTGCTGGTGAATTCCACCGGGGTTACTCCGTCCTGGCCGTCGATATGGTTGAGACGTGAAGGGGCGAATACGCCCAGGTTTTCTGCTTTTGGGGAGCAGGAGAGAAATAGTGATATGATGATACCTGCGAGTATTATAACACGTAATCTATTCATATGCACCCAGTATTGCTTATCTGCGATATATCATGTGGAGAACACATCGTTTTATGCATTTTATGGCCCAGTTACACATCTAACATATGAGTGATGATTAAAAAATGGATCAACAAACTGAATTACGACATTCCCCCATTCGAAATGAACAGTATATACAACATCATAATCTGGTACTCCATTTTCAACATACACGGTGGAAGTCCAATAATGCTTATCAATATTTGTATTTGGAAATACAGATTCATCTATTGTTGGCTTTTCTTCATATTTATAAGTTACAATACTCTGTAATTCCTTGCTATTTGGAAGTCTCCATGTATTTACTCCTTCATAATCAAGATTTTCACAGGCGTTTATTGCATCACCCCATTCATATACCTGGTGCGCATCTGTACAATTTACAGTTTGGTCAACCACACCACCAGACATCATCGAGCATCTTGTCCATGTCAAACCAGTTGATTGATCTTCAACAACACCACCATTCACTCTATATTTCATTCCAGCATATATTACAACTGAAACTAATATAATTACAATAATGATAATAATTTTTTTAATTTTATCCATTTTCTTTTAAATGATATTTCAAGTATTAACAACACTCTGATGTGATCAGAATAATTTATTTATTTCTGACACACCGTACATAATGAGTACTCGTTGATATCTTTGGATTAAATGTCATTCCATTCAAAAAATTTATTGCCAATGCATAATCATATAAATTTCTCGTTATTGACCAATAACATTTTTCGGGCTCGAAAGTAAAAGCTGCATCATATTCTGTATTAGGGAATTCACTATTAATTGCCGGGCCGCTTGCAATGGACAGATCAACAAGATTATTTAATTCAGACATTGTTGGCAAGCGCCAGTCATCATAACCTGCGTAATCAAGTTTCGCACATGCAACTACAGCATCCATCCATTTATATTTAACATGTGTTGTAGAACAATTAACAATATCATTATCAACTTTACTATTACCAACTAAACTGCATTTCAACCACATTAATTTAGTAACATTATCCGTAACCGTACCGTCTAAATTGTCATCATAATCAATCGATGCTGGTGTATTAATATAATCTCCATCATCTCCAATAACACTTGAATTCTCATGTGTAATACCGGTATCAGCAATATTGAAATATACACTTTTAGTTGAATCCAATAAGTGATTTTCCAAGTCCATGCTTTCATAGAAATCATCATAATTACAAGCAATCAATGTTGCTATACTTAAGCTTAAAACAATTATGAAATATTTCCTAAAACTTGTCATTCTATACAAGCTAACCTGTTTCATCAATATGAATACAAAAATACTTAATTCTATTGTCACCTTACATCATGCAGTCCAAGCAGACTTTTTTGTAAAGAATAATTTTACCAATTACTTATTTTATGAGTGAACTTTGTCAAGGGGGTTTTCCCCGGCAAAAACCCCCTTAACAATCCCCCGTGCCGCCGCTCAAACGCCGCGGGGCTGTCGCGCGAAACTCCTCGGGCCCTGCTTCGCAGGATCCCTCGTCAAACAAGTCGCGCGCAGAGGTGTCCGCCTCCGGCGGACGGGTTTGAGGGCTGGTTGGTGTGGATGGAAACAATACTGAGTCCTGCTTGACAAAATAATAAAAAGGTAAACAATTATTATAATCCCAGCCAGCTTTTAAGAGCATTGTCGAGAGATACAAGGTCATTTTCAGAAAGCCTGCCTACTTTCTTTATCACTAGTTTGTCATCAATTAGAATACAGCCTCTTTTAATGGCAGTAGGTACGTTTAAACCTGCTTCTTGCCAGTTCTCAAGAACAAACTCACTACCTGCAAGTTTATGAACTTTACTTGTTAGTGGAACAACAAAAATATCATCATATTTTCCGTCATCAGCACTTACCACTGCTGCTGGCCTTACCTTTTGTGTTGAAAGATCAGTAAAAGGATATGCCAGGAGTATTACTTCGCCTTTAGAGTAGTTCATTATAAATATCGTCTTCCTCGTTGTCCCAGATCTTATCAAGCGATTTCTCTGACATTTCCAGGTGCATATATTTTTCTTCTCTATTATGTTTTTCAATGAGGAAGTCTATAAAATCATTTACCTCTTTAATAGCTGAAGGCGGAAGGATGTTTATTTTTTCTTCAATCGTC
>JAGYNX010000283.1 GCA_018399855.1 Spirochaetota bacterium | reverse complement strand
AGCCAGAAGACTCATTATTCCCAAATAGTGAAGGATTCACCGGTATGTATAGCTGTTTTTTATCACCTCCCTTCAGGCTATAACCGGGACAAGGATATGATGGGTCTTGGTGCGGCAATACAGAACATGTTACTTGCCATTCACGCCATTGGTCTTGGAGCAGTGTGGCTTGGTGAAATACTGAATAAAAAAGAAGAAGTACAGCTGGTTCTGGGTACAGACGAAGATGTTGAACTTGCAGCGATCATAGCTGTTGGCCACCCTGCTGAAAAACCAACAAAAGAAAGAAAATCTCTTTCAGACCTGGTAATTCCCTAACCACTTGTTAATGCTGTTAATGCGATCTATTGCATCATCCACCCACTGGTTATAGGGGAAATCTGTTACGATCCTGGCAAATTCGTTTTTCGCCATGGACAACTTTTCCCGCAACACGTGTATATCACCTTCATCAGGAGTTTTCTGGTCACCGTAGTATCGATCAAAGGCCTCTGTCAGAATGTTGAACCCTCGTCTGTATTGACTATATACCCTGTCAACATCTTCATTTTTTTCTTTATTGTTTTCATCAGTTATAAACGTACCAAGCTCGCCATTCTCTAATATTTCGTTGAGAAACCTGTAGCCCTCGTTTATTATAATCATACGCATTTGTGAACTCGTGTCCTGCTTGTTCACATCGGGGTGATTCAGCTTTGCAAGTGTACGATAGGCGTGTCGAAGGTCTTCACTTGTAAAGCTCCCCTGCAATCCAAACAATGACATGTACATAGAAAACCTGCTGGTTCTGTCGTCTACCATGACTTTTCAACCCTGAACATTAAAGAGGAAATGAATTATATCTCCATCTTTAATAATATACTCTTTACCCTCAGACCTGAGATGCCCCAGCTCTTTCACTCTTTGTTCAGATCCAGCCTGGATCAGTTCATCATAATGAAATACTTCCGCTCGTATAAAGCCTTTTTCAAAATCAGTGTGTATCTGGCCGGCGCCCCGTGGTGCTCGGGTTCCATTTTTTACCGTCCATGCCTGCAGGTTAGTTGTAACAGTATAAAAGGTAATAAGCCCAAGTAGTGTATATGATGCCGAAATGAGCCGACGAAGCCCTGATTCTTCCAGTCCCATGGCCTCAAGATATTCCTGCTTTTCATCGTCAGGGAGTTCGGCTATCTCCTCCTCGATGCTGCCGGTTATTTCAACTACCATGGCATTTTCATCCGCTGCCAGATTTTTTAATTGTGATAATGATTCGTTTCCAGCATCTTTTTCATCAATATTTGCCACATATAATACCGGTTTCGCGGTTAGTAACCCGTATTCAGATATAAGCATGCTTTCTTCGGTATTCATCTCCATACTGCGGATAAATTTTCCCTGGTTCAGGTGATCTATCATTCTTCCAAGTCGTTCACAATTTGCCTGTGCTTCTTTTTCTCCAGATCTTGTTCGCTTTTCCATTTTTTCAAGAGCCCGCTCAAGAGTTTCAATATCCGCAAGTAACAGTTCGGTGTTGATTATTTCAACATCACGCACCGGGTCAACCTCACCGGTTACATGGGCTACATCATCATTACTGAAACAGCGTACCACGTGTATAACTGCCTCAACCTCCCTGATATGGCTTAAAAAGCGGTTTCCCAGTCCTTCACCTTTTGATGCTCCTTTAACCAGCCCTGCTATATCAATAAATTCGATTCTCGTAGGAACAGGGTCTTTTTTTTGTAATAGTTCGGCAATATAATACAACCGGTCATCCGGAACTGCAACAATACCCCTGTTGGGGTCAATTGTACAGAATGGATAATTAGCCATTTGCGCCCCCGCACCGGTAAGGGCATTAAATATTGTGGATTTACCCACATTTGGCAGTCCCACAATCCCGCATTGAAAACCCATCTATATCTCCATGTGCAATAAAGAAAATCACGATATTATGTTGACATATCTAAACCTCTTCCGCATTTATGTCAATTAGCTATTAATACAGATAAATGAATTGAATGTAATGTATGACCTGATAATAATCTTTTTATTCTGTATGGTATTGTTGCAGCTTATAATCGCTTTGGGCACAATACAATACACTTTTGGTTATTCTTCTCTGCTTCTGGGGGTGACTTCGTTTTTAATATTGTTCCCATGGATTAGCGTGAATCTTCCCGTAACTATTTACACAAACCCGGCATTTCTAAAAGCGGGGATCAGTCTTTTTCCTTTTTCATATGGCTTGTTTATACATTTCAACGTAAAACCTCAGAAACATCGAGACCTCGTTATTTATTTATTCCTGTCACTTCTGTTTGCAGCAAGCCTTTACACGACCCCTCAATACAACATGGTTATTACAGTTCTTTTCTGCATAGGTTTTTTATTGTATATCATGTACCAGATGTCCAATGTTACAAATCTGAAGTTTGGTTTTAACATATTGTATATATCAATCCTGACTATAATATTGTTAAATATTGTACCTCTTTATACCGGTGAGATTACTTTTACCTATCACACCATTGTTATTTTAAACCTGATTACCTTCACCACTGTTGTGTATAATTTCGCGAAACGTTCAAGCTATACCATGTGGAAAATTCGTTCAATAAGGAATATAAACAGCAAGCTAATTCATACCATCACCCTGCTCAAGCAGAAGAATGACCAATTCAGACAGATTATTCACGATAAGGACATGGAATTATTGCAAATTTCCCGCCATGCCAGCCTTGCCGAGCTGACTGCCGGCATAGCCCACGAGATGGCCCAGCCTCTAACCGGCATAAAAGGTATTGCTCAGAACATGATGGACGATATCAATTACGATGAATTTGACAATATGCAGGCTGTGTCTGAACTTCTAAAAATTTGTTCCATGGTTGACAAGGCGACAACTATTATTGAGCATATCAGAAATTTTTCCAAGAGAAGTTCTTTCAACATGAAATACACTGATCTTAACCGGGTTATTCTCGATGCAATTGACCTCATTCGTATTCAACTTAGACGAAACAATATTGATATAATACTTTCCCTTGATGAAGACATAAAAAAGATATACGGTGATCCCATAAGTCTTGAACAACTAATTTTAAACATAGTTATTAACGCAAGAGATGCTATCCTGGAACACAGCACTTTTCAGGATGAGAACTACAAGGGTAAAATTTTAATAACT
>JAGYNX010000282.1 GCA_018399855.1 Spirochaetota bacterium | reverse complement strand
GCCGCCAAACCCAAGAAGATCCAGATCAAGTAAGGGAGAGCGAAGGAGGCAACATTATGGCAACCGAAGTAACGAAACTCAAAAAAAATTCATATGACTGCGAAGAATGTGTAATTGTACCTGCAGTTGATATATATGAAACAGGTGATGAATACGTACTGAAGGCTGATATGCCGGGGGTACAGAAAGAAGACCTGGATATAACATTTGAAAAGAATCAGCTGGAAATTAACGGTAAAGTAGACCCGTCACTGGTTGACGACGAAAACATCAGGTACAGGGAATATACGCTGTACAATTACAACAGGCGATTCACAGTAGGTGAAGGTATAGACAGCCAGAAGATCGCAGCCCGGCTGGAAGACGGTGTGCTCACGCTGACCTTACCAAAAAGTGAAGCCGTTAAACCCAGGAAGATTGAAGTAAAATCAGAATAACCACACACTTCAAAACACATTACAACCCACGTAAAGCGGCCCAAACGGCCGCTTTTTTGCGGATTGATGAAACCAGCAAAACCACCTGAACTTTCCAAACCGACACATTTTTACCAAATGCACATTCCCTTAAAATGTGCTTGCAAAAAAAAGACACTCTTGTAGTCTTTTCCAGAATTTTGGTGTCTATTAAGTCATCCACATATACAAATTTATATACACTGGGATCATTTATATTTTATACAAAACAATTAAGGAGGATCTGGCAATATGTCTAACGAAAAAGTTATGAACCGATGGCTTGTAGTTGTCGGTGCGGTACTCATACAGCTTGCACTGGGTGCCATTTACGCGTGGTCAGTATTTACACCAGAACTTGAAGAAGCAGGATGGTCAAAATTAAATACCCAGGCGGTTTTCTCAATAGGGCTCCTGTTTTTTGCCCTGGTTATGGTGTGGGCTGGTAAACAGCTGAACACGCTGGGACCAAGAAAACTCTCCATAGCCAGTGGTATCGTCCTTGGTGGCGGTTATCTTCTGGCTGGACTCTTCGGTGGCACCGATGTCATCGCTCTCTCGATCATGATCGGTGTGATAGGTGGTTCTGGTATCGGTCTTGGATATGTTGTACCCATTGCTGTTGGCATGCGATGGTTTCCCGATAAAAAGGGTTTGATTACCGGTCTTGCTGTTGCCGGTTTTGGATTTGGTGCCATGGGTTGGGTAAAACTCGCCGGAGCCTGGGGGAACCTCCTGCAGACTATTGGCCTTTCTGGAACATTTACCGCCTATGGTATAGCTTTTGCCGTTATGGTAATTCTCGGTGGGCTTGTTATGGTGTTTCCGCCAGAAGGCTGGAAACCCGAAAGTTATGACGAACCTACAACAGACTCCAGTGGTAAAGCTGCCGCAGGAACCGTTAACTTCGAAAGCGGTGAAATGTTGAAAACACCCCAGTTCTATATGATATGGCTGACCTTTTTCTTCGGCGCCAGTGCTGGCCTAATGTCCATAGGTCTCATGAAGTTGTATCCAATGGAAGCATTGCAGGCAAGCGGTTTTACCAAAATGCAGGCAAGCGCAATTGCTGGCACAGCCATGGCAGTATTCTTCTCACTGGCTAATGGACTTGGCCGTATCGGTTGGGGGGTCATCTCCGATAAACTGGGCCGAAAGACTTCCATAATGATAATGACAGGATCACAGGGTCTGATTGTTCTTGCCTTCACATTCATGGCAGGCACTCCAGCCCTACTCTACATTGGTGCCACAATCATAGGTTTCAACTTTGGTGGGAACTTTGCACTCTTTCCAGCCATCACATCCGACACCTTCGGAACTAAAAACGTGGGATCAAACTATCCCTTTATTTTTCTCTCTTATGGTATAGGTGGGATTGCTGGTCCGATCATGGGTGGAATGCTTGGCGACATGGGCAACTTCCCGCTGGCCTTTACTATCTGTGGCGTCGCCTGTATTGTAGGCGCTATCCTTATATCGATGGTAAAGCCACCACAAAAGTAAAAATTGTTCTAAAACGATTACATTGCTGTATAGTAAAAGGCGAGGCCATGAGGACTCGCCTTTTATGTGCTACCTCTACGTTCATTAATCCGTCACCCGTTACCCGTCACTGCCTCTACACCCGTCACCCGTTACCTGTCACCGCCTCTACGCCTCTCCCCGTTACTCGTCACCCGTCCCCCGTCACCGTCTCTACACCCGTCACCGCCCCTACGCCTTCCCCCGTAACCCGTAACCCGTAACCCGTTACCGTCTCTACTCCCCATCCTTCACCATGAACACCGTCTTACCTATATCCTCGCCGATAGACTGTGATACATAAGAACACTTCACCTTCAGGATAAAAAACAACTTCACCCCGGGTTTCACATATCCTTCCAGATCTTCGTTAAACATGGTCTCAAGATTACCCTGACCCTTGAAAATGATCATGTCGGCATTGCCAAAGGCATCCAGAAATTCACTTGAACTTCTTTCAAGATTGATGCCGGGTGTATTGTCCCCAGTGTCAAGAACTGAGACAAGCTGATCGATACCCGCGGTTTTCGCGTCAATCCTGGTAGCATCATTAATAATGGGTTTTCCCCTCACGGCAAAACGAACTTTATCGAGGGGAAGATGTTCAAGTAATACCCTGTCAAACACTATCTCCCCGCTGTTATCCCCAACATACAATATCTGTTTCGCCCTTTCAGCAGTCTCCATAAAAGACTGGTAGAAATGCCGGTCTACATCCCCTTCAAGGGCATGCTGTACCGACTCTAGTATCTCGTTTCTGGTAACCCCACGCCTGGCACCATAATCAATAATATTTCCACTGGCAGCCAGCTTCAGGGCATCCTTTAACGGATCAGTGCTTGTATCCACCATTGACCGCACCTCGTTAAGCACTGACAGCGCGGTGGCATTACTTTCTTTCTTGATCTCGGCAAACAGGTCATCAGAGCCGGTTTCTCTCTTTACTATGTCATACAGTCTTTGTGCCATTTCCGGCGGGGTCATGTTAATGTCGGCACTGCCAATTTCCACCAGGAGTTTCTGGAACAGTACATACCGTGAAGTATCATCCAGCTGTACCATGTTCATGGCGGATTTCATCTGCTGTACATGACAATCAAGACATTCCATTATAAGTTTCATTTATAACTATCTCCTTATTTAGTAAATCATCCGTGTTTATGCTTCGGCATAAAGTGGGAGTGATTTAAATTCCGGG
>JAGYNX010000281.1 GCA_018399855.1 Spirochaetota bacterium | reverse complement strand
GCTTGTTGCTGGCATGATGTATTCACGTTTTGTTGGACGTGCCGCTGCCAGCTGGACGGGAAGGGCCCCCGGCATGGAGGTGATGGAAGGGAAGGTGGTATTCCCCCCGGCATCTGCGATGGTAGCCGCGATGAAAACTTGTTGACCATGAGTTATGTGAATTTATAATATAGCTGTTGCAATAATGCTTATGTATTCCCGTATACCAGCACTATACATAAAAAGAAAAATATATGATGGATTACGTACCAGGATTACAGTTACCAGTATACAGTTTTGTGTTTACCCTCAGGGTGGTATCTCCCATGGAATTTCCAAACTTTCCGGGGATAGCTTTTCGAGGTGCATTTGGGAATACCTTGAAAAGGCTGGTATGCGTTCTACCGCGTGAAAAAAAGTACTGTCACGATTGTGCCATGGTTCAAACCTGTGTGTATGCCCGCGTTTTTGAATCGCCGGGAAACGGCGCTGGAAGAATGCGAAGGGCTACTCATTATCCTCACCCCTTTGTCATAACGCCGAGCATTTCTTACCCGGCAACCTGTAAAAAAGGTGACCGGCTGCAGGTTCTTGTTACCATATTTGCAGACGGGGATAAATATTTCCCTTATTTTCTTTATACGTTTCAGGAGATGGGGAAGCGCGGCATTGGTAATGCAAGGGGTAAATTTGATATTGAGAAGGTGAAACTGAAAGACACTGGCGATACGGTCTTTGATGCAGAAGATGGGTTTTACATGGATGCCGTGCGACCGGTGAAGAGTATAACCGAAAACGTGACACCTCAGCTGAAAATCGAATTTGTAACACCCTGCAAGATAAAAGCAAACGGCACATTTTTGAAAGAAGCTGGTTTCCTGGAGATCATGCGCACCGCGGCCCGAAGATACCAGAATATATCAGAATTACATGGTAGTGGAATGGTAGATATCGACAGGGAAAATATCCTGGAAATGGCAACGGCTATAGAGAAGGTGGATGAGAATATACTATGGCAGGCAACTACCCGGTTTTCAAAGCGTCAGCAGCGAACAATGCCCATGGAAGGTTTTACCGGCTATGCAGTGTACAGCGGTGACTTTACCCCGTTCGTGGAGGTGTTGCGTTTCGCGGAGTTTTCAAATATTGGTAGTAATACCGCCTTTGGCTTTGGCAGTATACGGCTGACATTTCTATAAGATGCTTAATTTGGAGGGTGCAATGCAGAAATTACTTACGCTGGCTGGTGTTCGTACCATTGCAGAAACTGGATATGGCGAAATAAACCCAATGATAAAAGAGGTGGTCTTTCGGGCAGACGAGGCCGCGGCAATGGAAAATAATGAGAATTATACCGATGTGCTGGCAGATCTCATGCACACGGCGGACATGGCATTCGCAGACCTGGAGGCAAGGAGGATAGAGCACCTGAACAGGATGCAGCTTATCAGGAACGTCGAAGAAAAAGCGGTTGACCTGTTCAGGGAATACTATCCCAGGCAGTATACCGGGTTACTGGATGAACGACTTGACCAGTTGAAAGCAAGGCTGGACGAGCAGAAGCTTGAAAAGTCGGTGGATGAAGATTATGACGGCATGGGCGATTTTATAAAAAAGAAAACCGCGCAGGCCGCACGTCACGTGAAAAAAGCAACTGGCAATTTCGTTGATAATGCAAAGATACTCCTGTCCCTTATACCATTTTTCAATGTAAAAAGCAGGTACAGCGAGATGATGGAGGAGTATTTCGGCGAGGAAAGTGTGAAACGAATTCACGAGGATACCATGGAGAGTATCATCCCGCTGATACAGGAAGAATGCGAAAAAAGTCTCAGGGAAGAATTACACCGGGGTGTGCTTGCCGTTGATGGTGGCAATACCTACGGGGCAGGTTTCAATGTTGATGACGTTGGTGCCGCTCTCAAGGTATCGGTTGTTTCCATCGTGTTCAGCGTATCCAGCACGGTGGTTCTGGCGGCAGGTTGGCATACGGTTTCCTGGTCGGTGCTGAACCTGCTGCTGCCATCAATTCTCTGGATGGTATTGCCGATTACGTTTTTTACCATGATCTTTTTCAATGACAGGGACGTGGAGAAACGAAAATCTACTATCGATGACGCGAGGCAGAGAATACACACCTACGTAAAGGAACAGCTCACGCTGCAGCTTTCTGATACACTGCGGGAGAACCTGAAGGAAGAACGGGACAGGACATCGTTTGATCAACTGCAGAAGATCTTTCACGTTGAAAATGGCTCTATCGGTGCCAATTTTATTGACCAATGCCGCGGCGAACTTGACTGGTTAATACATGGCATGGGCGAGAAGGTCAGCACTGCACATAATGACCTGGTTGACTGGGTACAGCTGAGCAGTAATTCACTGGCAATAGTCAAAGAGAACAATGACCTGGAATACGCGGTATTATACCTTTCTGCCGTGTTTGAAAGCCTTATGGGAGCTTGCAATAGTGCCTTCAATATGGGGGTGAAATCACTGAAAGAGGGTTCTGCCGGTATACTGGTGAAAATGAGGGACATGGAGATCATTACCGAGGAGGAATACTCCTCTTTAACCGCGGCGCGACGGGTGCGTAACCGGTGCGCGCACAGGTTTCATCGCTTCAAAACGTTACCCGAAAAGCAACAGCGAGAGCAGGTGATCGTACTTGAAAAAGCAGTTGGCACGTTACAGAAATTACTGGATACGGTTCAAAAATGACCGTTGTTGGGGATAAGGGGGCCGGGTATGGTAACGATAAAAAGAATAGGGATACAGGCTGAATTTGAAGAGCCTTTCAGCCCCAGGTTTCCCGAGGCGCTGGTCAGGGGTGGACTGGGGTACACGTTGCGCAGGATCATGTGTATAAACCGTGACGTGGATGATTGCGCAGACTGCCTTATTGGCCAACAGTGCATGTTCAGCATCATGTACAACGACACGGCAAAGACGCGAAATGGCCTGCAGGTATCTCCATACGCCGTACGCTGTCATGCCGACGAACGCGATGGCAGGCGAATGACCATGGGGTTTACCCTCTTCCAGCCCATGGTGCCCTATGCCGGTCACCTGCTGTATGCCCTGCACGAGGCGGGAAAGAGGGGGGTTGGCCGTGACAGGAAGAAGTTCACAATAACCGGTGTCACCGATGCAGTCTCGGGTCGCGTGTTCAAGCTGGATGACCGGGTTACCAGGTTTAGC